>CAXNEV010000110.1:0-9311 GCA_964200925.1 Candidatus Latescibacterota bacterium
GCTGGTTTTGTCAATGAATGGGGCAAGTTCATGCCAGTGCCAATACCGTTCACGCGACTGAGTGCCGTCTTTAAGCCGACAGGTGAGGCGCGTGGCCGGTGGCAATTGCTCAACATGAGATAACCACGTTTGGTTAGGGGGCAACTGCCCTGTTGCCAAAAATGTTTCGGGGGCATTGGTGTTGATTTTGGGGGAAAAATTGGGCAGGGTTAAAAAGGCTTTGGTTTCGGAAGCCCAGCAGATAGAATCTTTGGATCGCAGCCAATAAAGCGGCCGAAGCCCATAGCGATCTGTAACGATGTGCAACAGGTTTCGGTGGGCATCAAAGACAACGGCGCTGAACAGGCCATCCACCGATTTGAGCAGGGCGCGGTCTAACGGATTGGTGATGGCAGACAAGAAAAATTCGGCATCGGAGGCAAATTTGCGGCTGTTTTTTCGCGACAATTCGGCTCGGTTAAAACACGCCCCATCCAGCCATAAGGTTAACCCGTCGTGGGTTTGAACAATCGGGGAAGATTGCCATGAAGGACAAACCGCAGCCCCACCCACACATGGGCCGTACAACACCCGGTAAAGACTGTGGTGGGCTGTGCGGGTCAGCGCATTTTCGAGTGCTTCAAGCTGGGCGTTGAGTTGTTTGGGCGATAAGGGTTTGCTGGAGGCAAACCCTGCAAGTCCGGGCATAAAAACCTCGCTCTATTGCAAAATCGAAGTATAAGTATGGCCGTGAAAAAAGGCAAAGGCCAAGCAGTTCATGGTTTGTGGATAAATGAGTATTGACAATACGGGGATTCACGACTACACTTTTATGAAATAGATATTCAGATAAAGATTTGAAATACGTGAAAGACTGACGATGGACATGAAGATACGTTGAACGTGCAAACGTGTTTTTAAAGGAGAAACCCATGGCCGAAAAAAACTATAAGGTTCGGGCTGCCCATTGTGACTACCGGGCCTCGCAAGAAGAAATTTATCAGACGCTTCGGCGCATTACCGATCCGCTGGATCGGTCGTGGAAAAGGCTTGAAAAAGCCAATAAAATCGTCATCAAATTCAATATGATGAAATTGAACGGGCGCATCATTTATTATTTTGGGCGGCGGCAGGAACTGGTGGACGACATGGTGGCCCGCGCGGTGTTGAGATTGCTGCGCGAACGCACGACTGCAGAAATTTTTGCCACCGATACCAATCCCTATACCCGAGAACATTTGATGGGCGACGATTTTAATTATTCGGGTATTTTAAAAGAATTCGGTGTCAAACTTGTCGATTCCAACGCCCCCCCGTTTAAGTTGTATGACGTGCCAGGCGGTGGGTCGATGTTTGATCGGTATATGTTAAGTGCCTGTTTTGACGGGGCCGAGGTGGTGTCGGTGGCCAAAATGAAAAACCACCTGTTTATGGGCATCACGCTGTGCATGAAAAATTTATTTGGGTTGCCTCCCATCTCTCCTCCTGTGGGGCGGGTGCGCAGTTATTACCACCACTTCATCCGGTTGTCATACGTGTTGCCCGACCTGGGTTTGATCACCAATCCAGCGCTCAATATCATCGATGCCTTAACTGGACAATGGGGGCGCGAGTGGGACGGGCAAGGCCGCATTGCCAATGCCCTTATTGCAGGAGACCAGGTCACAGCTACCGATGCATGTGGTGCCTCTTTAATGGGGCATGATCCGGCTTCTGATTGGCCCACGCCACCCTTCAGGCGCGACCGAAATCATTTGTTGATAGCGGCCCAGCGCGGATTTGGCACGGTGGATTTAAACGAGATTGATTTTGAAAGCGATCTGACCGGGCCGCTATCCGAATTCGATTCTGAAGCCACCGATCCTGATTCGCTTGTTGAAAGCTGGCGGCGCACCACATGTGAACAAGCTGTTATTTATCGCGAAACCAAAGGCAAATTGATTGATCGGTATCGGGGCAATTTTATCTTTTTGCAAGATGGCGACGTGGTGTGGCATGGGGATAACCCGGCAAATTTGGGCAGTCGGCGCGAACTCAGCGGAAAGAAAAAAGAACAGGGCATGTGGCTCAAACTGGTTGACCCCGAAGAAGTTGAAGGGGAGCAATTTAAAGCGTATGACGAGTGTTTAACGACCATGCAAGCATAGGTGGGCAGGGCCTGCAAATGCAGGCTCTTTTTTTTGAAAAAAGCGAGATAGGCTCATGCACTGGTCCAAACCAGAGAAGATGCCTTGTTTGAACAAAAGCATGGTACATGTCTGGTGCGGTAATCTGGATGTGTTATTCCAGACTGTGGCCGATATCCAACGGGTGTTGTCTGAAGATGAACACAAACGGGCAAATCGGTTTAGATTTGAAAAAGATCACAACCGATTTGTGGTGGGACGCGCAGTATTGCGCCATTTGCTGGGGCATTATGTCGGGCAAAATCCGAAAGACCTCATGTTTGTTTATGGGCCACATGGAAAACCGGCCTTAAACGATGTTTTTAAACCGATTACATTTAATATATCTCATTCTCATGGCATGGGTTTATGGGCTTTTGGGCTTGGCCAACCCATTGGGGTGGATGTCGAATGGGTGCATCGGAAAGCCGATGTCAAAAAACTTGGGAAGCGGTTTTTTTCTCAACGGGAATGGGCCGATTTGTGTACGTTATCTAACGATGCATTATTGGCCGGTTTTTTTCAGTGCTGGACACAAAAAGAAGCATTTGTCAAAGCATTGGGAGACGGGTTGTCATTTTCATTAAAAGCTTTTGACGTAACCGTGACCGGGCCGGCCGCATTGCACCGATTGGAAGGGGTTGAAAACCCGGATTGGGTGTTGCACCTGTTAAACCCGGCTCCGGCATTTGTTGGTGCACTGGCCACCCAGGGGGCGGTTCAGGTGCACTGTTTTCAGGCTGATGGGGCTCATTTCGGGAACAGGCCATAACGTGGGAAAATTTGCCTTGAAACATCCTGTGTGTCGAGTTTGTCTGATATATGATGTGTCGGAAATCGGAGATCCTTTTTTGTCCCTTTTTTTTCAGGTATTACAATGACAACCAAATTGTTTGATTTGCCCGTCAACGGAATGATGGATCGGTTAAAACAGGCTGTTCCGGTTGAAGAAGAGGTGTTGGTTCAAATCGAATCGGACATGGATGCCAACGGGATGTTTGGATCACAGTGGGTTGTGGTGACAAAAGAGCAGGTGGTGGTTTTTCAAAATGACACTCAAATCCATATTCCCATTAAAGACATTCGGGTTTCCCGCAGTGAAGCCCTGGTCAGTGGCAATCGCTTGGAAATTCACCGCAACAATGCCCCATCGGTTTACGTGCCTTATTCCAAATCGCTTGTCCAGAAATTTTCAGAAGCCATTCGCGGAATTGAGCAATTGCGCAAGGGGCAGGTCTTTTTTGTCAATGTCGAACTGGATCGCACCCGGTGCGAAAAATGCGGGCGATTGTTGCCCGAAAAAAACAGCATTTGCCCGGCTTGCCTCAACAAATTTGCCACCTTTGGCCGCATTGCAAACTATTTAAAACCCTATAAAAACCGGGCGGCAGTGCTGGCATTGGCCTCTGTGATCGGCACGGTTGCCGAGTTGTTGCCCCCGTGGGTAACCAAACACATTGTTGACGATGTGCTCGTGCCTGCTGTTGGCATATCGGCTTTAGATGGCAATCGGTTGCAAACCCTCGGTTGGCTGGTTTTGATGCTTGTGGGTATCCGATTGGTCACCTGGGGGGCCGAGTGGTTGCATGGTTGGAACATCACATGGCTTTCTGCACGGGTTACGGCAGATATTCGCAGCCAACTTTACAAACGGTTGGAATTGCTTTCGCTGCAATTTTACGACAAACGCCAGGTGGGAGCGGTAATGTCGCGCGTGACCAGCGACAGCGGCCGATTGCAGGATTTTCTGGTCAATGGGCTGCCCTATCTGTTGATCAATGGATTGATGCTGGTGGGTATTTTAATTGCGCTGTTTACCATGAACTGGCGATTGACCCTGCTGGTGTTAATTCCAGTTCCGATCATTATGCTGTGGGGGTATGCCTTCTGGATGCGCATGCACCGGTTTTTTATGCGATGGATGCAGGCATGGGGAGATGCCACCTCAAGGGTGAATGAGGCTTTGACAGGCATTCGCGTGGTGAAGGCTTTTGCCCAGGAAAAACGCGAGATTTCGGTATTTCAAGAGCGCAATGACAAGTTGACCAAAATTGCAATAGAAACCGAAATCAACCGGGGTATTTTTTTTAAAACGATGACGTTGATGACCGCCACGGGCGTGATGATTGTGTGGTATTTTGGCGGGCTGGATGTCATTGCCGGAAAAATCTCATTGGGCACGTTAATGGCTTTTTACAGTTATATGATGTTGCTCTATGGCCCCCTGGAATGGTTTGGCATGGTCAATTCCTGGATGACGCGGGCTTTTGCCGGGGCCGAGCGCATTTTTGAAATTATCGATACCCCTCCCGAAGCCTATGAAGATCCCAACGCCGTGGCGATGCCCAATTTGAAGGGCCATGTCCAATTTAAAAATGTCACATTTGGCTATGACAAGAGCAAACCGGTTTTGCACGACATCACGCTGGATGTGAAACCCGGAGAAATGATTGGTCTCGTTGGCAAATCGGGGGTGGGCAAAACAACCACGGTGAATTTGATTTGCCGGTTTTACGACGTGGATGACGGCAGCCTCGAAATTGATGGGGTTGACGTGCGCCAAGCCCGATTGGAAGACATACGCAGCCAGATTGGCATCGTGTTGCAAGAGCCGTTTCTTTTTTCGGGAACGATTGGCGAAAATATCGGTTATGGCCGCCCCGGAGCCACGTTTGAAGAAATTGTGGCTGCCGCCAAAGCCGCACAAGCGCACGATTTTATTGTCGCAAAGCCCGATGGATATGACTCGTCGGTGGGCGAACGGGGCGAATCTTTGTCTGGCGGCGAACGTCAGCGGGTTTCTATTGCGCGGGCCATTTTGCACGATCCCAAAATTCTCATTCTCGATGAAGCCACTTCCTCGGTGGATGTACAAACGGAAAAACGCATTCAAGAGGCTTTGGGCCGATTGGTGCAGGGGCGCACCACGTTTGCCATTGCCCACCGTTTGGCCACATTGCGCAATGCCAACCGATTGCTGGTCATGGATGCCGGGCGCATTGTGGAAATGGGCACGCATGAAGAATTAATGGAAAAACGGGGTGTCTTTTACAACCTCGTGCAGTTGCAGGAAGAAATTTCGCAAATTATCGCGATTAAGGAATAAAGTCGCCGGTCAAAAGCAAAGTTAAAAACAAAAAGCAGCGGGCAATCATAAAAGGGGTGACTCGCTGAGTCCCCCGCACACAAGCAAGTTGCCCAAACAAAGAGATTTGAAACCTATGAACGCCATTTCCGAAAACCATTTTATTGAAGTGATGCCAGAGTCGGTGGCCATGAAATTAAAAGTGGCCAAATCAGAGGATGAGCGGGTTCATTTGCAGGTGGCCTCTGATTTGACGGCTGATTTGAATTACGGTGTACAATGGGTTGTGGTAACCGATCAACAGGTTCTGGTGATTCCCGAAACCGGGGTTGATGGCACGATTGTTGTGCCCATTTCCGATGTGAAGTCCGCAAATGTGGAAGAACGCGTGGGGTCGGGGTCACTGGAAGTGGAGCGCAAGGTTGGGCCAACGGTGTCGGTGCCGTATTCGCGGTCGCAAATGCCGAAATTTGCAGAAGTGGCCGACAGCATCAGGCGGCTTTCCGAATCCGAACCCCTCGAATTGCCCACTGAACCCGAGTTGACGCATTGTCCATCGTGCAAACGGCGGTTGCCGGAACCCAACGGGGTGTGTGCTTTTTGTGTTAAAAAATGGGAAACCTTTCGCCGCATTGTGAGTTATATGGCGGCCTATCCTGTCAAAATGGGCATTACCATTGGGCTCACATTGATCAGTGCCATGATCGCTTTGCTGCCGCCCAAAGTCACCCAGTATGTCATTGACGGGGTGTTGTCTCCAGACTATGTGCAGGTGAAAATCCCGTTTATTTCAACCGATGATCGGATGGAGCGTTTGGGGTTGCTCATTCTGTGTTTGTTTCTGGTGCGCATTTCCATCTGGGTGATCGAGGTGGTCATGCAAGCGATTGGGCGAGCCGTGGGCATGCGGGCCATTGGCGATTTGCGCGAAGAACTCTATCGATCCTTTCAATATTTGCCCATTCGGTTTTACGACAAACGCAAGGTTGGGGCACTGGTTTCGCGCATGACCAATGACACCGACCGGATGGAAGGGTTAATGGTCTATGATTTCTATTTTATCTTTTCCAATACCTTGATGTTTGTCGGCATTCTGGCGCTGTTGTTTTATGCCAACTGGGAGTTGACGTTGTTTGTGTTGGCACCCATCCCGTTGATCATTTTTGCCGGCACCAAAATCTGGTATCGCATCATGGGGTTCTGGACGCGCTGGTCGGGAAAGTGGTCGCGGTTGTATTCACAACTCAACGAATCGATTCACGGCATTCGCGTGGTCAAAGCCTTTTCACAAGAATCGCGCGAGAGCCAGCGGTTTGATCAGCACAATGAAGCTTTGCGGCAGGTGAGTACAGACGGTGAACGCATCTGGTTCATCTTTTTTTCTGTAACCAATTTTTTGATGAGTTTTGGCGTGTTTTTTGTGTGGTATTTTGGCGGGCGTCAAATTCTCGATGAAAAATTGACGCTGGGTGCATTAATGGCTTTTATCAGTTATTTGTGGATGTTGTATCAACCCCTTCGCTGGTTTGGCGACTTTTACAGCTTTATCATGCGGGCTTTTGCCGGAGCCCAGCGGGTGTTTGAAGTCATCGATGGACAACCCGAACCTTTTGACAAGCCCCATGCGGTGCGTTTGCCCAAAATACACGGCGATATCACCTTTAAAAATGTATATTTTGGTTATGACCCCGGAAAACCCGTTTTAAAAGGGGTTGATCTGGATGTAAAGTCTGGAGAGATGATTGGTCTGGTGGGCAAATCGGGAGCTGGAAAGTCCACATTAATCAATTTGATCTGCCGATTTTATGATGCCAACCGCGGCGAAATCCTCGTAGATGGTGTGCCCATGACCGACATCGATTTACACGATTTGCGGTCTCAAGTTGGCATGGTGCATCAGCAGCCTTTTTTATTTGATGGAACCATCGCCGATAATATCGCTTATGGCAAACCCGATGCCACATTTGACGATGTGGTGCGCGCGGCCATTGCGGCAGAAGCCCATGAATTTATCGTGCGAAAAACCGATGGATATGATATGCGGGTGGGCGAACGTGGCAACCGGTTGTCAGGGGGCGAAAAACAGCGTGTTTCCATTGCCCGTGCCATTTTGCACGATCCGCGCATTTTGATTCTCGACGAGGCCACCTCGTCACTGGATACACAAACGGAGAAAAAAATTCAGGCGGCCATTGCCAGGCTGGTTGAAGGTCGCACAACTTTTGCAATTGCGCACCGGTTGTCAACGCTGCGCAGTGCCAACCGATTGGTTGTCATTGATGAAGGCAAAGTGGCAGAGGTGGGCTCCCATCAGGAACTCATGGAACGGCAGGGCATTTTTTATCGACTGGTCAAAACACAACAGGAAACAACAGCTGTGGTGGGGGTTGGGCATATTGAAGGGGAAACCGTTGATCAGGTTATGCCGTAGTCATTCCAAAAAGCTTATTTGAAACCTTTTTTCATTTTGCCTGTTAATTTCTTGGAGGCTCTGGATGCTGGCACAGGAATTGGACGAAAAAGAAATTGGGGTATCTCCCGACGACAAAAAAAACGACTGGAAACCAACACCAATTGAAACGATTCATCCCGAACATGTGGCACCTGAAAAGATTCGTTTATTCAAAGAACCACACTGGGTATTGCGCATGACCATTGAAGGGGATCGGTCATATTTGCGCGTAAAAATAGTTCGGGCCGCACCCCTCACACAGCCCGATCGGTATTTTTGTTTTCTCGATGCAAAAGATGAAGTGATTTGTATGGTTACCCAGTTGGAGGAACTCCACTCGTCTTGCCATCCTTTGATTCATGAAGAATTGAGCCGTCGGTATTTGATGGCCCAAATTCAAAAAATTCATTCAATCCAAAATGAATATGGCGTGACCTATTGGGATGTGGATACCGACCGGGGGCGGCGCGAGTTTGTGGCCAAGTCGGTGTCTGAAAACGCCCAGTGGTTGAACGACCGGCGGTTGATCATTTTTGATGTGGATGGCAACCGGTTTGAAGTGGTCGATATGACCACACTGGATCGGCGCAGCCATGGGTTGCTGGAATCGGTATTGTAATTCTTTGGAGGTTTATATGAAACGTCGCATCGGTCGTTTTTTGGCCTGGATTGGTGCAGTCACCATTTTTTTTATGATTCTGGTGGGGGTGGGAATTTATTTTGCCAGCAAAAAAGAAGAGGTCCCGGCCAAAACCATCTTGGAAATCAATTTTGAGCGCCCTATTGTCGAATTTGTGCCAGATGATCCTTTTGCAAAAATCATGTTGGAAAATGTGATGACCATGCGCGAAGTTTTGTCTGCATTAGAACAAGCCGCAACCGATGATCGCGTGGCCGGTCTTGTGGCGCAGGTGGGCAATTTGTCTATGGGAATTGCACAAATTCAAGAAATCAGGGAAGCCATTCATGCCTTTCGCAAAAGTGGCAAACCCACCATTGTTTTTGCAGAAACATTTGGCGAGTTTGGCTCTGGCAATGGGGGATATTATCTTTCTTCAGCTTTTGACAAGCGCTATTTGCAACCCTCGGGCGATGTGGGATTAACGGGCCTGATGGCCGAGCATCCCTTTGTGAAGGGCACGCTGGAAAAAATCGGGGTTGTGCCGCGCATGGACCATCGGCATGAGTACAAAAATGCCATGAATCTGTTTACTGAAAAAAAGTTTACCGATGCCCATCGCGAAGCCACATTGGGGATGATTCAATCGATTTACGGGCGTTTGGTGCAGGATATCGCTGAGGATTTAAACATCACACCCACAGCTTTTCGGGCCATTGTTGATCGCGGTCCTTTGCTGGGGCCAGAGGCCCTTTCAGCGGGCCTGGTAGATGGGTTGATGTATTACGACGAAGTTCGGGACATGGTCAAACAAGATTGGGGCAAAGAGGCCAAATGGCTGTCGCTGAAAAAATATCGCGACCGTGCAGGTGATCCAGATGAAGATGGCACGTCTGTGGCCCTCATTTATGGGGTGGGCAATGTGGTGCGCGGCAAAAGCGAATACGATCCAACATCGGGGTCGGGTGTGATGGGAGCCGAAACGGTGGCCAAAGCCTTTCGGGATGACGT
>CAXNEV010000111.1:0-9280 GCA_964200925.1 Candidatus Latescibacterota bacterium
CCCAGCGAAATAGGCGCTGCCGCAAAATTGTTGAAATATTTCCGGCAAAGGCCAGATCAAAAGCCACCACCACCCCCACAATGGCCAGAGCGCTTTCTTTTGAAATCAACCCGAAAAAAAATGCCCCCAGAGCCAATCCGTAAAACAGGGTGCCCTTTCCGCGATGCCACAAAACATAAAACCACAGGGTCAACAACGCCCCCAAAGCCGCCAGCAAATCGGCCCGCCCAAAGGTAACCCCTGCGGCGGCTTCGGCATGAATGGGATGCACGGCAAATAACAACCCTGTAAAAAGAGCCCCCGCCAGGGTCATTCCCATCACCCGGCACAGGGTGTATGCCACCATGCTGTTGAGGGCATGGAGCAACACATTGGTCAAATGGAACCGGAACGGCACAATGCCACCCCAACCATCTATCACAAAAGACAACACCGTTAAAGGCCGATACTGGCCCGTTTCATTGCCCTCATATCCGCCCCAATAATGCGTGGTGAACACACCCTTCAAATCAAAATTGAGCACCAACTGGTTGCGCTCAATCAAAAAATGGTCATCATAAACAAGGCCATTTCCCAGCGCATTGAGATAAACCAGCACAACAACCCCGCCTATAAACCACAATGGCCAATGTGGTTTTTCTAAAAAGCTGTCAGAGGATTGGGAAGGGTGTTTGGGTCGTTTGGATGCCATACCTGCCGTCTGTAAAAGGTTCAAAAAAACCGCTTTGCCAAAATAAACAGAAAAACAGGGAAAATAAAGGAGAAAGTGGACATGATCGCAGTTTGAAAATACAGGATAAACCTCGAAGCGGCTTTTAGGGCGTAGTAATAGCGCGGGGATTTATCCCCGCGCTTGCCAGATAAAAAAGGCGACTGCTGGGGCAAACCCGGCAGTCGCCTGTCATACTTTTGTTAGCCAAATCTTTTAGAACGCGCCACCAATCGAAACGCGAATAGGCGGGTCAAATATTGAAACGCCACTGCGTTTTTTCAACAGAGAATAGGCCAAATCAACCGTAAAAGTACGCCCCTTCACGGTTTGTTTGAACCCGGCACCCAAAGCCAGCGATTCCAGATCGTAGTTCCACTTCCAGCCCGCACGCAGGGCCAAAGTGTTCTGGATCCACAACTCGCCACCCAGGTGATACCGCTGTTCGTAATCAATTGGAAAAACGCTTTCAACGGCCATTGTCAAATACACCGGATCGTCTTTTTCGCCATACACTTCACCGGCCAAACCCATATTGTAGGTCAAGGGCATCAAATAAGAAAATTGGGATTCCCGCGATTTATTGTCGGGGCCAAAATTTTTGAATCCCATGGCCACGCGCAAGCTTCTAAAACCCGTGTAGAAATAGCTGCCCAGATCAATTGTAAACGATTTTTTTGATTGGGTAAACAGCGTTTCCTGCACATAATTCAACTTGGCGCTGAATGAAAACTTGTCGGTAAACTTGATCGCATAGAGAAACCCTACGGCCATTTGTCCAACGTCAACGGTGTTGCCAGTGCCATCGGGTTGAAAAATGGTGGTTTCTTCAATGGGATCGACCTGCTGGTTGATCACGCTGATGCCGATCACTTCACCGCGAGACGAATGGGTGTTGTAAACAGCCGCCAGCGAATACAACTCTGTGCCAGCCAACCACCGGGTATAGTTGGCCTGATATGCAAATTTTTCAACATGAATCAAGCCTGCACCGTTCCAGAAGATCGCGTTGATGTCATCAGACACCGCGGTATAGGCATCGCCCATACCAACCGCGCGGGCACCCTGGCCGATTTTCAAAAACTGCATACCCGAGATGTTCAACTTCTTCACACCTGTAATGTTTGTCCCCTCGATATACGTGAGACCTGAAGGACCTGTCTTTATGGTCTGTGCAAATGTTGTTCCACCAACAAGCAGCAGACTGAGCAGGGCCACAGCCGTTCGTTTGATAAATGTCACAGTACTATCCTCCTCAGGCTAATTGGCTTTGATGAGCCGCTACTTGATCACCACAAATTTACCGCGCTGGATTTTGCCTTCACTGCCCGGTGTTTCCGAGACCACGACAAAATAATACAATCCCGTCATAATTTCACCAGACAGGTTCCAAGTAACCTGGCGAAACGAAATCTCGCCACGGATAGCATTGTTATGATCGAGGGTGTAAATCCAGTCGCCCGAGGCCGAATAAATGTGGATCTTGCATTTTTGCGGCACACCGACAAACCGCACCAAGCGGCTGTTGGCATATTCGTGAACCCCATCGCGAAAATAGGGATTGGGAACCACGCGAACTTCGCGATCCAAGCGATCTGTTTGTTGTGTCGCAGGCTGGAAAGGCCGGCGTTCATCCCCGTCATAGGTGCGGGCCGTTGCTGGCCCCCAACCACTTTCATACCCTTTGGTCACATTGTCGCGCACACGACCCACCGGAATATCGGCCAGTGTTTTGCCACCAGCAGCCCATGTGGCGTTGCCTTTGGCATAGGGGCGCACCGAATAGTGGTATTCAAAACCGGCGGCCGAATCTAAATCTTCATACGTATATTTGCCACCGCTCACCGTCCAGTTGCCATTGATAGAACCGCCATTTGCACCTTTGACAATGGTATCGCGCAATTCCCACGGGCCCCACCCAAACCAGGTGGACCGATACACGCGATAACCCAGAATGTCGGCTGTACCCGAGTAGGGATTGATGGCACCTTCATTGGCCCCGCTCCACGAAATCTGCTGCTTGGCATTGGGGCTGGAGGTTAAATCATTGGCTGCAACGAACACATTCATTGGTGAAGCCGGAATGTTGTAATTGGCCTGATAGGCAAATCGCGCCAGTTGAATATTTTCGTATAGCGCCTGTTCACCCTGCGTTTTGAGCGCCGTAATTTTCTGTGCTATCGGCGTAGTTGAACGATCCCAGGTCAAAAGATCCTGATTTGTCAAATGTGCCGGATGCCCCACCGCAAAAGCCACCACAATCTTGGCACTTTGGCCTGCGGCCAGGGTGTAGGGTCCATAAACCTGGGCAAAAATGTAAAACTTGCGATGATCCGGGTTGTTTTCATCCGGGTTGGTGGGAATTCCCGGTGCCATCATTTTGCCAAATATCGTGGCTTCATTTTGGGTTTCGGGATACGGATCGTTAAAATCGGTCTTTGACACGGCCGTCCAATAGGGCACGCCAAATGGCTGTTCGCCCTGCGGTTGCACATATTTGCCCTTATCTTCATTGTTAAACGAAAAGATGCCGGCATTGTCGGCATAGGCAAGAGGTGCAAAGCCCAGTGTTTGTGGCGCCATCGGCTGGCCTTCGGTCTGCAAAATATTTTCAGCCGGGTTCCACGTCGCTTTCACAAAGGGATCAAATGTATCATCGGGAACCGTTTCAGGGCTGTCTGAATCTCTGAAAATGCTCGCTTTGATACCCTTGGGAAAGGCCCCTTTGTAATTGGTTGCATCCGAATAAAAATAGATGTCATCTTTGCCTGTTCGGTTGCCGGCGGTCACCACATACCCGTCCCAACCATAGGCTTCACCCACACCAAGCGCCGACGACACCCATGCATTGTTAAATCCAAAATGCACGTTGTTCAACGTGGCGGTCGAACCCGGTTTGTCTTCAACACCATCCCCGTTGAAATCGCCGGTATTGGTAAAAGTGAAATCCACAATATAAAAATCGTCAAAGTCAGGGTTGCTCCAGTTATACACCCGGCGCGTGACCTGAATGCCCTGTTTGATGTGCACCCAGCGGGAGATGATCGTTTCTTCTGCAACGTCCTTATCTTTGACAAATCCACCCAAACTGTAGTTCGCAATCTGCACAGGAGGCGTTGTGTCTTTGGCCAGTTTGTTCCGATAATAACTGCCCAGATCCAGTTCCCCAACGCCCTTCCAATAATTCGAAATGGACGGTTCTGTTCCGCCGCCTGCCCACAACCCGCTCAACGGGTTTTTCACGCCCCAATTTTCTTCCTTGTTGCCTTTGGGATCATAGGGCAAGGGCCGAATAAAATCTCTGACCCACTGCGTAATGCGAGGCCCGGTCATGCTCACTTTGCCATCGTTGGTCATGATCCACAGGGCTTCGCCCATCGAAGTCCGGTAGCCGTTGCCATATTGCGACTTTTGATTGCTGGAAAACTGCGACAGCACACTTCCATAGGATCCTGCACCCCCGCCGTTGGCGGGGTATTGGTTGCGTGCGCCCCCGCGGTTATAATCGGGGTTGCCACCCATAATGCCCATGTTGTTAAAATCGTTTTGGATCAATGCACGCGAATTCTCTGCAAAAGGCAACAGATTGGGATCAAACTGCGCCTGGGCTGTTCCGAGCAACATGCCCATCAAGGCCAGTGTTCCCAAAAATCTGCTTTGAAAAACCGACTTATTAAATTTCATACTGTCGTAAACCTCCGGTTTGACAGAAACAATTACAGGTCTCGAACCGCGAGTCGCAGGTCGAAGGTGTTCCTTTTCCTCATCGGAAAAACCCGCAACCCGTGACTCGCCATTCGCAACTTCAATTTACCAGGTTAATCGCACCCCAAATTGTGTCAGACGAGGTGTTGCCGCATACGCTGTGCGATCATTTGCATCGCCATACAGGTTGTAATTGGTGTCGATCACACGAGGATTTTCAACGCCATAATACGTATAATCTGCCGCATTATTCGGCGATGTGCGATCTTCCTGGTTGAAAATGTTGCGCATATCCATAAATACCGCCGCTTGCACCCGGGCATTCAGCGCAAACGTTTTTTCCACAGAAATATCGGTGCGTGAATCCATTCCCAGTTCGCGATACGATGGATACCCGCCCTGCGGTGGGGTATATTGGAAAATGCCACCCGTTTCCAAACGGGTAATCATGTTGATGCTCATGTTGCGCATGGCCGAACCCACAATGGGGTGACCAAATTTGAAATCAGAGGGGAACGACGCCAAAAATGACGCACTGCCAAACTGGCGGCGATCTCCGGGTTTGGGGTTAATGAAGTTCAACTGATAACCAGCCGTTTGTAACAACACGTTCTTATTCCCCAACTCCCCTTCTACCGGGCGAGAGCCATCCCATTCGCCTGTTCCGAAAATCACACCCGGTGTTGAACTGGACAGACTATTATAGCGGATTTGTGCATCCGCACCGTATTTGTCAATATCGGCTGCCGTCATCACCTTCGGGATTTCCTTGCCCGATGCGTGTGCGTTCCACTCCACCCACAACTGCGGCACCGGCACATTCAACTCGGGATGTGTATAGGCGATTTCTTGGGCCAGCTTTTTAACTGTTTCGGCACTCATAAAGACGTTGCGAATAATGTTGCCGCGTTTGCCTGTGGTAAAAGATGCCCACTGGTAGTTGTAAGACACGTTAAACGAAAAATTCTTGCTGAAGGCTTTTTTAAACGACAATTCCAAACCGCGTGTATCTCCGTAGGCCCCGTTATCGAGGGTGCGCGCATAAAGAAGCGATGTTGTGCGTGCTCCTGCCCAGGTTTCGTTGGGATACTGGGTATACTGTTCCACTTCGCTCTTATAATAAGCCGTTAATGCGACCGTGTAGTCCGACACAAGGTTCCAGTCGGTGCCCACTTCAAAGTTGGTCGTTTTGGCCGGGCGCAACAGCGTTGTGCCGTTTTGACCGCTATAGGTGGAAACCAGCGTGTTGTATTTTTCGGTTGTCTCGTCGATCTTGCCGTTTTTGTTCACATCAATATCATTGGCCAAACCGGCAGAATAGTAGTCTTCACCAAAGACATACCACAGTTCTGGCCACTGATAATACACACCCGACGAGAACCGGAATTGTGCCCGTTCGGTAATCGGATGGGAAATGCCCAAGCGCGGGCTGAAATAAACCTGCTTCTTGGCATTCATGGTCCACAACGACCCGTCCTGATAGGCATAATCGCGCGCCTGGGTATAAGAGCGGAACATATTTGACCCGCGATAGGCCCCATGCGGATAAACACGCGCGTTGGCATTAAACAAATCCATGCGCAAACCCGCATTGACAATCATGCCTTCAAATTCCATCTTGTCTTGAACATAAAGGTTCAGCGCATAGGGTTTTACCCCTTCGCCCAATGTACCTTTATTCGCAATCGTCAACAACCCGCGATCGGCCGGGCTGTCGTTGTAAATGGTGGTCATCCAGATGTTGCTGGATTGCAATTCCAAACCGGTCTTGAGGAAGTGCCCCTTGTTGACCTGTGATGACAAATCAAGTTTGAAACCATACCGCTGGCGATCGGCTGTTTTCCACCGAGCGGCTTCGCGGCCAATGTTAAACCAGTTGCTTTTGTCTTTGGCATTGAGCGTTGTCACCTGATGCACACCACTCGTGTCGGTTTTGGACCGGCTGCGAGACAAACGGAATTCGTAAAAGGTTTTGGGAGATATCGTGTGGGTAAACACCACATATTGCAGTTCTTCACGCGTTTTCTGCTTGCCAGCCGCTGACCAGTTTTCTGGCAAAAACAAATCTTTGCCAGAATCGCCCATGCCGCGAATCGCACCCAAAAGCGAGGTCGAAAAACGAGACTTGCCAAATACATCGGGCACACCATCCGAAAAATATTCATAACCCTGATACAAACCACCAACCTTGAGTTTCATATTTTCAGTCGGCTTAAAGCTCAAACTGCCCGACAAGGTCAGGTTGTCTGGCCCCGTTTGGCGAAATGTGTTGCCTTCATAAACACCCGTTTGCAACGCACCCGGAAGCGGGTTGGCCAACCGGCTGTGTTTGGCGGTCAGCACAAATGACGAATTGCCAACAATAGGGCCAGAGATATTGCCTTCAACATCCCAACCCATTTGATCGGTATAATCGCTGCGTTTGTGAATCAGTTCGCCCGCCTGGGCTTTTAACACCTCATCAGTGGTATTCAATGCAGACCAGCGCTCATTGAGCCAAGTGTTGTCGCTCCACTTAATGTTTTCGCGATGGATGGGCGCATCATACACATTTTTTCCCCAGTGCCTTTGGCTTGCCCGATCCAAACGATATTCGGTCCATCCATTGTACTGATTGCCACCGTCTTTGGTCACAATCTGCACAATACCACCCTGGGCGTTGCCATATTCGGCAGGGGTTACACCGGTGAGCACCGACAATTCTTGCACGGCGCCGCGGTTCACATTGGTAAAGGTTCCCCCGTCGCCGCGACCATCGTTGTGGTTCATGCGCACACCGTCAACAATGTAGGCCACGTCGTTGCCATAACTTTGCGCATTTGTAAAACTGCCGCGCACCCGGTTGGATCCATCAACAGACACACCCGGTTGCAAGGTCAGCAATTCAGCGGTGCTGCGCACCGAACTGAGCATGCGCTCGGTTTCTTCTGCCGTGACAGTGTATTTGCTCGTCGTTTTGTCCATTTCAACCAGAGGGCGCTCAGCCGTGACCACCATTTCGCTGAGTTCCAACGACGATTCTTTTAATCTAAAATTCACCGTGGCTGTTTGTGCGCCAATCACCACCACATTCTGCATCACCACGGTTTCATAACCCACCAGCGAGGCGCTCAAAGTCACCGAACCTGGTGTCACATTGATAATGGCAAAATACCCATCGGCGTCGGTTGTTGCGCCCTGTGTGGTTCCGCGAATGACCACGTTGGCACCTGGCAACGGGCCGCCACTCACATCTTGCACCGAACCATTTATCTTGCCTGTTTGCGCCATAACGTTGCTTGCAAAAAGCAACAAAAGCGCCAAACAGGACAACTTGCCAACCACTTTTAAAGCTCTATTCATAAACTCCTCCTTGCATGTACCCCGGCTTTCCAGTGGAAAAACCCCGATTACCGCCAAAAATACAGTTTGAGGCCCACGCCAAGATCAAATAATTGCAATGGCCGTGCGCGATCAGTATTTCCATAAAACAGCATGGGGCGCAACTCGCCCAGTACAAAATTGTAGCGCCCGCGTACATCCAGAGCCAAATTGTCTGTTACAAAAGCTTCTAATCCCACACCCACATTACCAGCCAGTGTGGTACGTTTATCAATTTGCGGCTCCATCACCAGTGTGAAATCAATTGGTTTGGTTGTCTGGTATGGCGCAACAAAATTTTCATTGACCGCATTATAGCGATAAAAGCCGCCGCCTACTGCCAGATAATAGCGGTAGTCTTTGGCTTTAAAGCCGTGGCTCTGGTTGTCTTCACCCAGAAAAAGCAATGCGTTAACCGCCAAACTGTTAAAGGTCAACGTCGATTTGGCGTTGGGGCTGGTGTAGCTTTTGTTGTCAACAGCATAAAAAAACGGCTTGGCAGCCAGTTTGCCATCGTCGAATTTTGAATAGTGATATTCAATTTCGAGGGTCACGGCATCGCTGCTGACGTAGTTCAGCGTGGTGCCATACTTCACGGTATTGTCATACCGATCCCCAAGTTTCTTAAGCGGCAAGGTATAATTAACAAATCCACCCAGCCCCCACTTGCCCTCCTGGGCCTGCACGTCACAGGCGGCCAACAACGCCAAAACTCCTATGAAGCAAAACAATCTCTTTACCTGCATTTAAAAACCCCCCTTCAAAAACTTCAAGGTTCAATCCCTCCCAAGCCACAACACTAATAAAACATTCATAACTTAAAAAAAACCGTGGACGCCCACCCCCTTTCAGACCATAAAAAAATTGTTATACCATACCATGTGTGACATCATCCCGTAAATATTTCTTCAGTATTACAATCATCCCCTGACATTGTGCTGTAAAACACTGTCCTGTTCAATCCGTTCCGAACCAAAATACCCACAAGACTCTCGAATAACCAGCGTGGGTGCAATCAAAAATTTTTGCTCTTCTACCCCATCGCCGTGTATTTCCCGCATCAACAAAGAAACACTTGTTCTGCCCACTTCGGAATGCGGTTGCGCTACTGTTGTCAGCCCGGGCCAAAGATCGGCTTCATTGGTATCATCGTCAAAACCCACCACGGCAAAATCTTCGGGAATGTGAAAATGCAGGGCGCGAACCTGCCGATAAAAAGCAAACGTGTGATATTGCCCGGCCACAAAAACGGCTGTAGGCCGCTGTTGCACGTGCCATTGTCTCAAAGCTGTTTGGCTGTCTTTTGCAACCCAGGCGGGATTTAATTCCAAATGATGCTGTTTAAGAGCCTGTAAATAACCCGATAGCAGAGCCACCTGTGTGGGATCTGCCGCATCTTCGCCAACAAACCCGATTTTGCGATGCCCCAGCCCAATCAAATGGTGCATGGCCAACAAAGCACCTTTTGTGTAATCCGTTTGAACACAGACCATTTTTGGAATGCAT
>CAXNEV010000112.1:0-9264 GCA_964200925.1 Candidatus Latescibacterota bacterium
TCTGGTAGGGGTGGAACGTGCAAACGTTTAAACGCATTTTTAACCATCGTCTATCGTAGAAAATTCAAGTTTGTTATCTGAAATACGATAGCATCAATGGCGATCTGCCCAATCTTCAACCTTCAATTTTGAAACCCACTCAAATTCTCTGATATTATGGGTCACCACAATCAGTTTATTTGCCATTGCAATAGCCGCAATTTGAGTGTCTCTCTCACTGAGGGGCTTGCCCTTTTCTTCAAGTTGGGAACGGATAAGAGCATAGGATTGCGCCGCTGCTTCATCAAAGGCATAAACTTTTAATTGTGAAGAAATCCGTTGAAATTTGACACGCCGCTCATTTTTTTTAACAGGTGATTTGTGAATGCCATACAGAATTTCTGCCAATGTGATAGCAGAAAAAGCAAGATCCGACGGCGAATGTGCTTTGATACGATCCAGTAAATTGACGTCACCCCGCATCCAGTAACTGACGATATTGGTATCCAGCAAATACATTAGGCCTCCTCTTCATCGTCTAAACTGAAAGAACGCGTCGCCAATGGCTCCGGAATTTTAAAATCTGGATCAGGAACAAAAACATCCCAAAAATCTTCCGGCCATGCATTTTTTTCAAGCGGCTCCAGAATCACCCGATCTCCATCTTTTCGGATGCGCACTTCATTTCCTTTAAAACGAAATGCTTTGGGCAAACGCACGGCTTGTGAACGCCCGTTTTGAAATAATTTTGCAGTCGTCATAACAAATCCTTTCTTTTAAAAATGATATATATTAATATAGATCATTTTTAAAAGAAACCAACCCCTTTTTATACCATTTACAGGCCCAAATGCTTGAACATTTGCCCGATCTCAATTTTTCACTCACATCCACATTTGACATCATGGTGCGCGATGGGCAAAAACTCATTCTCGATACCCTGCGCCAGAAATATGTCAAACTGACACCTGAAGAATGGGTGCGTCAGCATTTTGTTCGGTACATGATCGAACAACTGGGTTACCCGCGTGGCCGCACCGCCGTTGAAACCGGTTTTGTTTTTCAGGGCAAACAATGCCGCGCCGATGTGCTCATTTATAACACACAGGGCAAAACACTGCTCATGGGCGAATGCAAAGCGCCAGGGATCAAACTCAACCAGCATGTTTTTGACCAGATCGGTCGATACAATGCCGTTGTCCATGCCACATATCTCGTTGTCACCAATGGCATACAACACTATTGTTGTGTCATTGATCGAAAAAATAAAACCTACCATTTTCTCAATGCCATTCCCCAATATACCGATACCCAAAATCCATGAGCAGCAGAGGTATTGATGTCATGAGCAGACTGATCTTGTTCCTTCTTCTTTTATTTGGCTGTTCGCAAAAAACCTCCAGAGAAACCACCGCTGATGCACCCGTTGACCTGCGCTTTGACTCTCGTATTGAATATCCCATTATCACCCACTATCCCGAACCAAATGGCACACAGGCCGACAAACGCCGCCTCAATCCACCGAGCTGGGGGCATTACAGCGCAACCACCACCGATCACACGGCACCGTCCAAAGAACAGGTCTTGCGATCTGTTCAACGCTGGGAAAACAATGGCAATTGTCCCGTTGACATCTTCAACCACATCGACAGTTTAAAATCCGGTGTGCCCCGCTTGCAGGTCATCAACAACGTCATCATCGACCAGACCCTGTGGACATTTTTTGTCGGCCCCAACTGGAAAAAAACCAGTGATCCTCACATTCTCGTCATCTCGGGATGCACGGAAAGTGCTTCAAACAATAACGCGGTTTATGAAGAAACCGAACCGCTCAAACTGCCCGATTACGTTGCCCAATTTGGCACGCATCCCTTCATCCTGGCCTTTGTCAATCAGGGTGGGCGCGAATCACAGGGCAATCACCCGGATGTCTTAAAAGCCATTGGCAACGGCATCGCCTTTGCAAAAGAAACCTTTCATATCGATCCTCAGCGCATCGTTTTTGCAGGCAAATCGCGAGGTGGTGCCTCCTCGCTCATGTGGGGAGCTAATCCGCTCAACCTGAACTATAAAACCATCGGCATCTTTGCCCATGCCGCGCCCACCCACTACGGCACAGTCTGTGACCAGCCCAACGGCACCTTCCCGTTGCTCGGCAGTCTGGTAACACAAGAACTCACCGGCAATCCCGACTGGACGGCAGGAACCGAACACGACAAACACATGCAAATCCTGCGCGACTGTATGGCCGGTTCCCAAAACCCCGATACCCTAAAAACGCGATCCCCCATTGCCTTCATCGAACGATATCAAAACCTCTATCTCGCTGTCGGATTCAACACCCATGATCCCATCATTGACCCATCACAGGGTTTTAATTTTTGCCAGGCACTCGACCAGGCAAAAATTCCCTACTTTGCCGAATTCACCCTCGGTGGCGGACACACCCATTCGCAGGGGGTTGCGCAGGCCTTTGAACAATTCATAACAGCCATTGTGAAAGGTCACACACCCAACACTTTGCCCACAGGACGCACATGGAATCGCGTTGACATACAAGCCGACCAGCGGCAATATTACAACACAGACGATGGCAGCCCGGTCTGGGCACTTTTTCCTCAAATCACCACAAAACAGCGCAAAAATGCCATTTATATTGGCGCACCCGATGGGGCAGACATTTATCTTCACGCCCAATCGATCGAAGACAGCACCGTGTGGTTTGATGGCGACACACAGGTCAAATGGGATTATGTACGCATTGATCTGCCACCTCCACCCAAACCCGGCCACTACCGCTGGCTCATCGCTGTGTCCAGTGTCGAATTGCCCGACAGCGCAATTGTCGCCCGCGATTCCAAAGGCAATCTGTTGTTGCCAGAAACGCGCGTTTTGGAAACAGAACAACATATCCCTGAATTATTCGACCGTTCAGAAAATGCCCGCACATTTGGTCATGCCTGGTTATGGCCGTTTTAAAAAAATTGCCTTTGATCAAATATTCAGCAAATTGAATAGATAGCCAATCCGTCACCACTCATCTTTTTTATATCACAGAGAGCATTCGTTTTTCAGGAGGTTCACATGACCTATCTCTTAGGCACCATCTGTTTGCTTTTATTATTTTCCTACCGCACCGCCCGCGCTGCCGAACCCAAAACCAGCAAACTCATCCATCCCGGCAAAGATGGCAAACTCGTTTACACCCCAGATGAACAGGGCAACATCATACCCGACTTCTCACACTGCGGTTATATGGGTGGCGGGGTATCCTTGCCCGATATCCCAATTGTTCATACCATTGAACCCTCTCCCACCGGCGACGACACCGACCGCTTGCAAAAAGCCATCAACACCGTATCGTCACGCACCCCCGATACCAATGGCTTTCGCGGTACCCTCCTGTTCAAAAGCGGCGAATACCGCATTGGTGGCACCCTGCACATCACATATAGCGGCGTCATCCTGCGCGGCGAAGGAGATGACGAAAACGGCACCCGCTTCATCGCAACTGGTAAAGGTCAACGCAGCCTCATCACCTTTTCAGGAAAAGGTGCCCCTGAAAAAATACCCGGCACAAACCAACCCATAACCGACACCTATGTGCCCGTTGGCTCACGCACAATCTCTGTCGCCAACGCATCTGGCTTCAAAGTTGGCGACCCCATCATTGTCCATCGCCCAAGCACAGCCGAATGGATTCACACCCTAGGCATGGACCGCATTGAAATGTCGCACCCCAACGTACACCAATGGGAACCCGGCACCTACGACTTCCAATTTGACAGAATTATCACCGCCATCAACGGCAACCAGATCACCATTGACGCCCCACTCGGCAATGCCATAGAACGCGAATTTGGCGGCGGTGCCATCTACAAATACACCTATCCCAACCGCATCGAACAGGTTGGCATTGAAAACATTCGCGGCATTTCAGAATTTGATGCCAGCATACCCGACCGCCGCCCAGGTGAATTTGCCGACGAAGACCACGGCTGGAATTTTGTTGTCTTCACTCGCGTGCAAAACGCTTGGGCTCGAAACATCACCTCGGTTCACTTCGGTTATGCCTGTGTCACCGTTGGCAACCTGTCTAAATGGATCACCGTACAAGACTGCCGTTGTCTCGATCCCGTCTCGCAAGTCACCGGTGCCCGACGTTACTCTTTCCCCATTCACGGCCAACTCTCCCTCGTACAATGCTGCTACACCCACCGGGGCCGCCATGACTTTGTCCTGCACGCACGCGTCCCCGGTCCCAATGCCTTTGTCGATTGCCTGGCCGACAACGCCTTTTCCGACACCGGCCCGCACCATCGCTGGTCGGTCTGCACACTCTTTGACAACGTCATTGTCAAAGGCAACGCCATCAATGTCCAAGACCGGCAAGGCTCAGGCACCGGACACGGTTGGGCAGGCGCACAAAAAGTGCTCTGGAACTGCGAGGCCGAAAGCTTCATCTGCCAGAAACCGCCCACGTCACAAAACTATGTCATTGGCTGTATCGGAGAAAAACGCAATGGGAGGTATCAACGCGAGGAATGTTACTATGAGTCACATGGCCAAAAAGTCACACCGCGCAGCCTGTATTACAAACAACTTGAAGATCGGTTGGGAATAGAAGCCGTCCGTCAAATTGCAACCAGAGAACAAATGTCAGATTCCTATCGCCCTTTTGAAAAATGACAAACACCCCCCCACAAAAATCGGCCATTCCCATCTCATTTGTCCTGTGTGGTTTGGCCCTCATCGGCTTGCACGCCTTTGCTGTGTACATACTCCCTGACATTGCGCCAGATCACTGGGCATTTTTAAAACGCAACTGGGGGTTCCATTTCTGGATCTATTATCCAAAAACCTTGACCATTCTTGCTTATGCAATCGCAATCGGCTTAACAATTCCCGCCATCAACAACCGTTGTCTCCACAGTTTGCGCCACCTTTTAACACAATTATTTAATAGCACACAAAACAAAAAACACAAACAGCTATTCATGGTTTTTGCAATCGCGGCAAGCTGGATTATCTTCTGGATATTTCGACAAAAATATGGGTTGCTGGGAGATGGTTATGTACGCGCCTCAGATGTGGCAAAAGGGCAGATCATTTCAGAAGGTAAAGGCAGTTTGATATTGTTGATCTGGTTACACAAAGGTCTGGCATTCTGGGATGATACGGGCATCTTAACCTTACAAATTTTCAGCGTCTTCTGGGGTGGGCTTTATGTCTATCTCATCTTCAAATGGGCAGACCTCGTTGGCACCGAAATAGAAGAAAAAGCACTCTGCTTTGGGCTACTCTTCTTTTTAGGATCCATACAGTATTTCTTCGGATACATTGAAACCTATGCGCCCTTGCCCATCTTTATTACCGGGTTTGCACTACTGGGCATTCAAGCCTTACAAGAAAAAAGACTACCCCTCTGGTGTACCTTATGGATTGGTCTGGGTGCCTGGATGCATATATTAATGGCCTTACAAATACCCGCCTTAATTTGTTTATGGGGCTTTTATCTGTACGACCGAATTGAAAAAACTGCGCCAACATCCCGCCCTATTTGGAAGCCTCTGGGCCGCCTTCTTTCTCATTCTAGGATATCTACTGGGCAAACCATTTTTTTACTACGCCCTTCCGCTATTTCCCGATACCGAAGCCCCCTATGCCATATTGAGTTTTTGGCACCTCTGGGAATGGATTAATGCCCAAATTCTAAGCGCTCCAATGGGATGGCCTCTTATTTTAATTTTAGGATTTTACGTTTCGTTTACCACACCAAATCGGCAAACCATTTTTTTAGGAATAGGTGCTCTGACAATGCTGGTAGGCCTATTTGCCATCGATCCCGTGCTGGGTAGTCGCGATTGGGATCTGCTGTGCCTTTCGGGTATCTCTGTTATGCTTTTTGTAACACACACATTATTCCAAAATCTTATCAACAAGCCATTCAAAAGCTATCTGGCCATGTTCTCTGTTGTTTGCAATGCATTAATCATTTTGCCCTGGATTCATATTAACCACACAGACCGATCTATCAAACGCGTCATACAAATATTAGACAACGATCCAGGAACCTATTATCGTTCCCACCCCATTGAAATGACATTGGGAATGACACTCTTTGGCGCAAAACTGTATTCACTTTCACAAGATTTTTTTGAGCAAGCGCTCAACGAAAACCCGTCTGATCCAAGAATTTTGTTCAATATGGGGAGTTCTTCTCAATGGCAAGGAGATATCGATATTGCTGTAATATATTATTTACAGGCCTTGGCTATTCAACCCTATTATAAACGAGCCCAAACAGAATTGCTATCGTTACTACTGGATATGCAATTTCGTTCAATAACAATTCATGCTGCTGAAAGCTATTTTAAAGTTCTTTATCCAGAAAAAACAGAAAGAGATATTGCTTTTTCCGATTTTTTAATTCAACTCGGTCAGGTTGCATATTTGGAAAATCAGATTGATGAAGCAATTGAAATTTGGCACCTTGCCTACCAGAGAGTTCCAAACAATCAATCTTTACTCAATAATCTTGGTACAGCATATTACCAAAAAGACGATTTAGAGCGTGCTGTTGAATTTTGGGAACAAGCTTATCAACGCTATCCAAACGATTTAGACATCGCGTTTAACCTCTCAAAACTTTACGAAAAAAAAGGGCAGGTTGAAAATGCAAAACGCATTATCAAACAAGCCCTTAAAATATCACCTGAAGACCAGGATCTGCAAAAACAATTCAAAAAATTAGAACAAAATTAAAGCCCCAGTGTCACACCACAAAAAAAATGGTCATCCCGGACAATGCGTGGTTATATCGTTCAAGCGGTTTTAACGGGATATATTGAATCCCTTGAAACGCGGCAAACACCACGCCAATCATGGTCAAAATTGTTACCACTAGTGATCAGAGCCCAGCAGCGTGTGAACAAACGCAATGGATGCCGCTGTAATCGTCAACAATTGAAGGGGTTCGGTCATGGAGATCTCCAGTGTTGCATTTCCAGAAAACGTGTCACCGAATATACATAAAAAAGAAAACCATCGTTTCTCCAAAATATCATGCCCAAACCTGTTCAATATTTGCGCAACAAATGATAGGCGTCTGATTCCGAACAATCGCGCTGTGCCATAACCACGGGCAGATAAATACAGTATTACTTTTCTCAATCTCTCAAAAAACTGTTGTTCCATGACAAAAATTGGTAAAAACGACCGTTGAAAATTGGCGTTTTTTACCAATTCAAATTTGTCCAATCAATGTTGAATACGATCTCAAAATATTGTTATTTAATAATATAAATTGATATTTTGAAAATTGTATTTACGTGGCACACACATTGCAAGTAAATGTGCCTGTCAAATTGGACTGAAAATGTTTTCAAGGGAGGATCTGATGATCGCAGAACCGATGAAAATGGAATGGAAAGCCACAGAGCCTGTGGCCATTTTGAAAGTAAAGGGCATGTTGGCCAACCGACCAAACTTAACGTCGTTTTACCACCAGTTAACACACCTTCAGGAAACGGGTCAGACACATGTGGTTGTCGATTTATCAAACACCACGGGATGTGGAGCCGCGCTGTTGGGCTGGTTGATCAACGCCCAGCAAACGTTGCGCAAAAAAGGCGGTGATCTGTACTTAACCGGATTATCCGAGCGGATGAGTCGGATTTTAACATTGACACAATTGTCTGGACAGTTTCAAACGTTTCAAACAACCGAGCAAGCAATGGCCCGGTTTCAAAAAGAGCCCATGTATTGTGCTGCATGATCCACTTTGACTTTAAAATCAATTCACTGTATATTTAAATGCGTATCGCAATCGGATCAGCCGGGTTCGAGGGCGAACAGGCCGCATTTCTCGTGAAGAGAAATGCGGCTTTTTTTTATGGATAGCACTTTTTTTCAGGTTTGAATATCTTAACCATCGAGAATGGATATCAACACTCGATAAAAGGACAACGTTTCATGACCATAAAAAACCGCATCCAGGCCTTTTTGCAAGGCAAGGTATTTGCCGTCATTGGCGCCTCGCAAAACCGCGAAAAATATGGCAACAAAGTGCTGCGCTGTTATTTGCAACACGGCTTAAAAGCCTATCCGATCAATCCAAAAGAAACCGAAATTGAAGGCCAACCCTGTTTCCCCAGCCTATCTGCACTTCCAGAACCTGTTCACGGCGTTTCCATCATCACCCCCCCTCATGTTACGGAAACCCTCATGCCACAAATTGTCCAGGCCAATATTCATCACGTCTGGATGCAACCCGGTGCCGAAAGCGAAAAAGCCATCTCGCTCGGTGAAGAACTGGGTTTATCCGTCATTGGCGATGGTTCCTGTTTGCTGGTGGTCATGGGCTATCGGGAACATTGAGACGGAACCAATCAACAAATTGACAAAAAATTCTTTCCTGAAAGAAATGGGGTTGGGGGATTTATGCAACGCGTTTTATTCAAAACACTTCAAAACGCCTTTTACAAAGCATTGGTCAAAACGGGATTGCCCTCTGATCGAGCAACCTTGTGTGCCCAGCTTTTTGCAGAAAATCAGCGCGACGGGGTGTATTCGCATGGCCTCAACCGTTTCTCCGGATTCATGCGCAAAATTCAGGAAGGTGTCATCAACATCCACGCCGAACCCAAAAGGGTACACGCATTGGGCGTGGTCGAACAATGGGATGGCCATTCGGGCATCGGTTTGTTAAACGCCCACACCTGCATGGGGCGCGCCATTGAAATTGCCAAAACAAACGGCATGGGCTGTGTCGGCTTAAAAAACACCAACCACTGGATGCGCGCCGGTGCTTATGGTTTGCAGGCCGCCAGTGCCGGTTGCATAGGCATGTGCTGGACCAACACCACCCCACTCATGCCCCCCTGGGGATCAGATGTTCGCCGCATTGGCAACAATCCTCTGGTCATCGCCATCCCCAGAGACAACGGTCACATCGTGCTCGATATGGCCATGAGCCAGTATTCCAATGGCAAATTGGAAATCATCAAACAACAGGGCAAAACCCTGCCCATCGCTGGTGGTTATGATACAGAAGGCAACCTGACCTGCGATCCGGGTGTTATCCTCGCATCGCGCCGCGCCCTGCCCATTGGCTACTGGAAAGGCTCGGCATTGGCTGTTGTACTCGATATTTTGGCCGCCGTGATATCAGGCGGGCAATCCACCCACAAAATTGGCGCACAGGGCGACGAATACAACGTCTCTCAAACCTTCATCGCCATCGATATCACCTCATTGGTCGGACGGGAAATGTGCGAACGCATC
>CAXNEV010000113.1:0-9261 GCA_964200925.1 Candidatus Latescibacterota bacterium
GTGTGAGTGATGCCCACAAAATGCCACCGGTGCCAAAAGTGGGGGTGGGCAAAGATTCAGAGAAAAACAGCGCGTCAATACTGCCGCCCAGGCCATATACAAAAAATCCCAATCCAAACATGCCAAACACAATCGATGGCACCCCGGCCAGATTGTTCACGGCAATGCGAATCAGGCGCACCATCGTTCCTTGTTTGGCATATTCTCGCAAATACAAGGCGGCCAAAACGCCAAATGGCACTGCGGCCAGACTCATCAAAAACACCATCAAAACCGTGCCAAAAATCGCGGGAAAAACACCACCTTCCGTATTGGATTCGCGGGGTTCATCAAACAAAAATTCCGACACTTTGGCCAGATAAATTCCGCTTTTCCCCCAAATTCCCATCTGGTTTGGCCGATAAACACGCACAATATCTGCTGTGGTTACCTGGCGGGTTTCTCCTGTGGCCAAACGCACCTCAATGCGATACACATCGTTTTTTTTGCGCAACCGATCCAGGTCCGCGGCCAAATGTTCATATTGATCCCAATATTGCTGGGTTGCCCGATCAATTTCCTGCAACGCTTGCGCCCCCTGTCCGGCTCTTTCCAATTCGCGTTTTTTCAGGCGCAGCACCTCAATCTGCCGATTCAAATCGCCAATGGCATCCCGTTCGATGTCTCGAATCTGATTGTGCAACACGCGCGTTTTTTCCAATTGTGACTGCAGGGCCAACCACCCGGCCTGTGAAGCCCCGGCCACCTGGTGATCTCCTTCATACACGCCTTCGATAAACCCATACATGTTTCCCCACTCGCGCCGTTCAAACACCACTGCGTGATCTGGTTCTTCATGGCCCGACTGGATATGGCTTTCATCAATCCAGCGAAAATCACTGCCATACACATCGCGGTTGCCCACTTTGATCTGCAAGCGAAACGCGTTGGACCCCTCGCGGTTAGATGTGGGTATTTCCTGTCGCTCCCACAATTGCCCCATCACCTGCTGGCCGTCTTTCAGCGTAAATGAGATCAAATTGGATGGCCAGAAAAACCCCACGCCATTGTAAAGCACCAGCCCAATTAAACCAAAAACCATCAACAAACACATTGCCAGCGCGCCGCCTGTTAACCAGATAAACGGAATGCCTGTTTTCCAGAATTTTTTCATATTCGACTATACCTCTCGCGCAGCCGTTGCCGCACCACCTCGGCAACCGTATTGACCAAAAATGTGACAGCCGCCAGCAGCAATCCCGTCAAAAACAGCACCCGATACAACGTGCCTTCATGAGGGGCTTCGGGAATTTCAACGGCAATATTGGCCGACATGGTGCGCATCCCGTTAAAAACAGACCACTCCATTATGGGCGTATTGCCCGTGGCCATCAGCACAATCATGGTTTCACCCACCGCACGGCCAAACCCGACCATGGTTGCCGAAAAAATCCCCGGACTGGCCGTGGGCAACACCACGCGCATAGCCGTTTGCCAGGGCGTAGCACCCAGGGCCAAAGACCCGGCACGCAAATGAGACGGCACGCTGGAAAGCGCATCTTCACAAATGGTATAAATGATCGGTATCACCGCAAAACCCATGGCAAATCCAACAACCAGACAGTTGCGCTGATCATATCGCGACCCAGAAGCATCTCGCAACCAGTTTTGAAAATGCCCGCCGAAAAAAATCCGTTCGGCAACAGGCCCCATCACAAAAGCCAACCACGCGGCAAAAAGCGCGATGCCCATAAACAACACCAACTGCCAGTGATCGGGCACCCGTCGAACAAAATTTTCGGGAAATTTTCCCCACACATAGGCACACACAATTACCACACTGGGCACCAATGGCAACAAAAGCAGCGCCCCAACGGCTTCGTTTTCAAGCAAGGGCGCCAACCAGAGCCCGGCCAGAAAACCCAGGATCACACTGGGCAAAGAAGCCATGAGTTCCACAGTGGGTTTGACGATATTGCGCAAACCAGGCGAGGCAAATTCGGAGGTGTAAATGGCCGCCAGAACCGCCAGCGGAAGCGCAAATAACACAGCGTAAAACGTGCCTTTGGCCGTGCCAAAAATCAAAGGCATTAAACTTATCTTCGGTTCAAAATCATCAGAGCCACCCGTTGATTGCCACACGTATTCGGGTTGGGCATATCCTTCATACCACACTTTGCCAAACAGGGTGTGCAGCGTAATTTCAGGATGGGGATTGTGCAATTCATAATGGACAAGACGCCCGGAAACACCACATGCCAGAAAACCGTTGGCCTTGGGTGCAAACACCGCAGAAACAATAGACTGATTCTGTTCAAAACGAAAAAAAGTTTGTGCCGAGGTCAAATGGTGCAACGCCAGTTGCCCAGACACATCCCCGGTTAAAAATTGTTTGTCGCGCGCCGAAGGTGCAATGACAGCAACCGCCCGGGAATGCGCTTGCAGGGTGTGAATTTTTTGAAAGATCTGATCATTGGCCCCTTCTGTTATCCGCACGGGCATCCAGGCCGAAACCTCGCCGCCGGCATCTCCTGCAACCAGCGAAATATCGCCCAAAAGAAATTCAAGGGCTGTAACCGCCCGTGTAGAAATTGGAAACCGACGAACCATGGTTGGCCGAGAGGATGCATTTCTGGGCAGATCCCACTGAAAGGCTTCACCCAGCTCCGTGCCCACCATACCCATTCGCCCCGATTTAAGCAAAGCCATCGCCGTAACAGCACCCGCAACATCTTTGGTTAAATCGTGTACCACTGTTTCGGCTTTGCCTCCGCCCAAAAGCCCCCGTTTTTTCAGTGTGCGACCAAACAACAAACGCCCATCGCTCACAACGCCCATAAACACAGACTGCCCATCACCGTCATTGTGATAGGCAATTTTTGTAAGCGCCTGCCCCTGTTCATCCAGCACAATCGTTTCAGCGAGCGCACATTCCGGCGTGACAAATTGTTTGCCCGCATCGTCATATCGAATTTGATAATCAATTTTATACGCCATCAACCGGCCATCGTTAAGGCCAAGCCCCACATATCCATCCCCCAAAGAACGATAGGCCGAAACAATATGCCCATCCCCAAGCCCCTCGGGGCGCACCTGCAAGATCAACGCCCCTGTATCGGGATTTAAAAAATCTATGCCATCACGATGCACCACATACGACACGGCCTGATAGGGATCAATGCCTATGGTGAGTACGCTCTTGTAGGCCGACAAATCCAAGCTGCCTTTTTGCGTGGCGCTGGGCATTTGAAACAGGGGATAGGCCTCAATCAGAACAAACACAAAAATGCCCACCACAGAAGCAATCACACCCAACCCGCCGGCCGTAATCACCCAGCGACCGGCGCGATCCATAAACCGGGCAAAAGGCGTAATGCCCGGCAGTTTTGATTGGGTCTGAGGTACCTGTTCAGTGGCCATCGCACTGTCCTTCACAAATAAAGGAAAAAAGAAGGGAAGCCAAAACGCCCCTTCTGTATGTGATGTTATTTCAATTTTTCGAGTTCTTCTTTTACAACCTCATAAGGCACTGGCATATAACCGTCTTTTACAACGATTTCCTGTCCTTCTTTGGAAAAAATAAATTTGCAAAATTCCCGCACCAGCGGATCCAAAGGTTTGCCAGGGGCCTTGTTGATATAAAGGTTCAAAAACCGCCCCAGCGGATACGACCCATCCAGCACATTGTCAAGTGTGCCATCTTTAAAGGGTTCACCCGCTCCTAAGGCAAGAGGCACAATGTGCACGCCCGATGTTTTGTATCCAATGCCGCTATACCCAATGCCATAACGATCTTCAGACACACCCTGCACCACCGAAGCCGAACCGGGTTGCTCTTTGACTTCATCTTTAAAATCGCCGCCAAACAGGGCGTGATCTTTAAAAAATCCATACGTACCTGAAGCCGAGTTGCGCCCATAAAGACTAATGGTGGCACTTTGCCAGTCGCCTTTTAACCCCAGTTGTGCCCAACGCGAAATGTCTTCTTTGTATTCCGACCGGCGCGTTTTGGAAAAAATGGCATCGACCTGCGCCAAAGTCAAGCCCTGAATGGGATTGTCTTTGTTGACAAACACGGCCAGAGCATCCAGAGAGGTGCGCAAAAAAACGGGTGGATAACCAAACTGTTTTTCAAATTTGTCAATCTCCGAGGCTTTCATCGGACGCGACATAGGGCCAAATTGAGCCGTGCCCTCAATCAGGGCCGGCGGTGCTGTGCTGGAGCCTTTGCCTTCAACCTGAATTTTCACATTGGGATAATACTTGCGAAACCCTTCCAACCACAAAGTCATCAGGTTGTTCATCGTATCAGACCCAATGCTGTTGGCACTGCCCGAAATACCGCTCACTTTCTGATATACAGGAATGCGTGCATCCACCTCGATTTGTTGCGCCTGAACCCTGGTGTTCAACACCAGTAAAACAACGATTCCAAAAAGACACAGCCATCTGTTCATACCAAATTCCTTTCCAAACACGACGTATAAATAATCATTTAAACCGCCATCTCACAGGCGATTCGGCGACCCACACCAGCAAGTGTATTTGAAAAAAATCAACAGGGGAGAGTTGATCAAATCAGTTTCAAACAGATCGACCCGTAAACTACCTACATCTTGTTACAATCATGTGACAAATCCACAACATTTTTGTGATAAACCCAAATCGCCATCAGAATTCCATAAAGACAGTCACACGGGGCATCACCTGCGCATCCACACGGGAATCCTGATAAATCGTGGACAGCACATTGGGCATCACATGGAGGCCTTCGGCAAGTGTGATATCAGCCCCGCCCATTACCAAATACGTGCGATCCTGGCCAGCTTTGTGATTGGGATCAAAAAAATCAACCCGCCCAAATGCCTTATGAGCCCCCACAGATCCCGCCCCAAAAATCGATAGGCCACGCACCTGCACATTGCCTGCCAGATTTTTGCGCACCTGCACAAAACCCTCTGCCCCACCGTGAAACCTTTTTCCGGATCGTCCCAAAAACCCGGCCGCCGTTATGCGATCTGTATCCCCTGTGCGGTTTTCCCAATCGGCATAAACCGTGGCCTCAAAAGCACCGGGTTTGACATGCATTAGCCCATAAATCTTTTTGTTGTTGTCATTTTCCGAATTTTGCCCGCTGCCGTTGGCCAGCATCATATGAACATTCACACGACCCTTTTGATCCAACCGCCCCTGAAAAGTCACCCCCAGATCGGTAGTAGCGACAACTTTGTTCAAATCCATCATCATTTTTTCAATGGTCCGATACCCCCAAACACCTTCTGATATTGCAAATGCAGGGGTGCCTGACAACCCCATAAAAAGCGCCCGACCATCTTTTCGATATCGCAAATAGGCGTTTTTGACATAGGGTTCTATCTTTTGCCCGCTGCCAAACCCGGCGTCGTTGGCCTCTATGCGAACGCGCCCAGAAAAAGCCTCATTCCATTTGACATCATAAGTCAGGTAAATGCGCCGAATCTCAAAACCGTTCTGCTTTTTTTTAGCCCCACTGGCAATGTAGTAATAATCGCCAAAAACCAACCCGACCAGTTTGTTTTCTGCGGCATTTGCCGTTCCCATGACCAACAGCAAAAACAGGCCGATCCATCTCCCCAAACCATTGTGGCGTATATGCATAAAACTCCTCCCCAAAAAAGATAAAAACGCCCTGATTATACGACCCAATAAATGTTACAAAAAAAACATTAAACCGTGACAATAAAGTGACAGAAATGTTACAATTGTGTTACAAAAAGGTGACGATTTGGTGCCATTTCTGTGCAGGTTTTCCATGAAATCCAAAATAGCTTTGATCGATCTTCAAGAGGTCATATCTACCCGATTTGATGAACTGGTGCGATTGGCCAACATTCTTCCCGAAACAGATCGAGAATTGGCCCGTCTGGAAGAAATGCTCGAACAGGACTTTCTCGAACTCAACCAGTCTATCACATCACAATCGCAATCATTACCTTCCAATTCTTCCTCCGCAGAATCATGTTAAGCGTTTATCCAAAATTGTGTTGCCAGTTCTATAAATAAACGACTCGCTGATTTGCCGAACAGACCCTCAATACAAAAGCCCCTTGAATGACTCCAGGGGCTTTTTTGCTGCCCTTCCATTATCTTTCCCTACCCTCAAACACCAGAAATTTTTCTCTTTTCAACCTCCCATCTGCTATGAACGCGGCGGCGGTATTTTCGCCTATGACATCACCGTTCCCGAAGCCCACTTGTTACCTATATCAACAACCCCATTGTCATTTGTTCAAATCTGCCTGAAAACAAAGCCATTTTGCTTTCCAATTCGCACACCTTCAGATTGTCACAGAATCGTAACACAGTTGTAACCGCATCACAACATCAGGTCTTTAGATTCATTCCAGTAATTAAAGTCGCGAGCATTTGTTGTCCAACTGCAAGAAAAAGGGGATACGTCGCTATGAAATCGCTTTTAACACTGTTCACTGTTTTGCTTCTTCTGTCCTTGCCCATACACGCACAGGAAATGGGCAAAATCCAGGGGGTAATTGTCGATGCCGAAACGGGCGAACCGCTCATTGGGGCCAATGTGGTCATCAAAGACCCCGCTGGCAAACCCACCTTTGGAACCGCCACCAACCTCGATGGACAATTCACCCTGGCTGCCCCCCTCGGCACACACAATGTCGAAGTCAGTTATGTAACCTATGCCACCAAAACCGTAACAGGTGTTGAAATTGTAAAAGGCACACCCGCCACCCTCAACGTGTCACTTCCTCCCGAAACCATGCTGGCCCAGGAAATTGTGGTAACCGCCAGAGCCGAGCAAAACAACGAAGCGTCAATGCTGGCCATTCAGCAAAAAGCCTCGGTGGTTACCGATGGCATCAGTGCCGAACTGATGAGCCGTTCGTCCTCTTCCGATGCAGGTGATGCCCTCAAGCGCGTCACGGGTATTACCGTTGTGGGCGGCAAATACGTTTATGTGCGCGGTTTGGGCGAGCGCTATAGCAATACGCAGGTCAACGGTGCCGATATGCCCAGCCCAGAGCCAAACCGCCGCGTGGTTCCCATGGACATTTTTCCTGCCGGGTTGCTTGAAAACATCCAGGTATCCAAAACCTTCTCCCCCGACCAATCGGGCGATTTTTCAGGCGGCTCCGTTCAGGTCAAAACCCGCGATTTTCCCAGTTCACTCACTTTTTCTATATCGGCCTCTGGCAATTACCATTCGCTAACAACTTTTAAAGATGCCCAGATTTACAAAGGTGGCAATTGGGACTTTATGGGCATTGACGATGGCGCGCGCAGCCTGCCCGACCTCATCAAAACACAAGCCGCCGATCAACCCGTGCGCGAGCGCGGTCGGTTTTCAACCGAAGGTTTTACCGCCCAGGACATTCAGGGGTTTGGCCACGCATTTTCTAATGTTTGGCAGCCCAGAAACAAAACCGCTCCGGTCAGTCAGGGGTATAGCTTGAGCATTGGCAATGCGGTTGGCGACAACAACCGCGAATTGGGTTATGTGTTGTCATTTACTTATGACAACAGCCTGAAAAATCAAAACGATGCATGGAACAGCTATCGCGTATCCACAGACCCATCGGGTGCGGCTGTTCTGTCGCCTTTTACCACCTACAATGTCAACACAACCACCCAGGCCGTTGTTTGGGGTGCATTGTTCAACACCAGTTTGCGCCTGTCGCCCTTGCACAAAATCAGTTTAAAAACCCTTTACAATCGCAACACCGACGATGAAGCACGCACCTATGAAGGGTTTAACTCAGACCGCAATACCGATCTGCGCGACTATCGCTTGCGATATGTCGAGCGCGGCATTTTCACAGGTCAACTTTCGGGTGAACACCATTTTGGCTGGTTTCTCAACTCCAATGTCGAATGGCTGTTGAGCAAGGCGCGCGCAACCCGCGACGAACCCGATAACCGCGAAGTGCTCTATGAACAGCGCAATGGAAAATGGACCTTTTTTGATGTGACCCAAAGCGGCAGTCGTTTCTTTTTTGACCTGCAAGATGATTCAGAAGGCGCCAAAATAGACTGGACGATTCCTGTTGAATCGCTTACCGGACACCCTGCCAAATTCAAACTGGGTGGCAAGTGGACTACCAAAGACCGCAGTTTTGATGCCCGTCGATTCCGCTTTGAACAATCCAGCGGCATCCAAACCAAAGTGGATCTCACGGCAGACCCAGAAGACATTTTTGCTCCCGATCACATTGCACCCGGTTTGTTTCAACTTCGCGAAACCACGCGTGCCACAGACAACTATAGTGCCACCCAGGAAGTGTGGGCCACCTATGTGATGACCGATATGCAACTGGCCTCCAAATGGCGTTTTGTGGGTGGTCTGCGCATTGAAAACTCAAAACAAAACCTGATCTCTTTTGATCCGTTCAGCCTCACCACCCAACCCATCGAAGTGGCCCTCGACAATACCGATCTGTTGCCGGGTCTCAACATCGTTTACAAATTTACCGACCGCACCAACCTGCGCGGGGCCTATTCCCGCACATTGACACGCCCCGACTTTCGCGAAATGGCCCCCTTTGAATTTACCGACTTCATCGGTGGTCGCGCCATTTCGGGCAATCCGGATCTCAAGCGATCAACCATTGACAATTTCGACTTCCGATTTGAAATGTTTCCGCGTTTGGGCGAACTGGTGGCTGTCAGTGCCTTTTACAAATTGTTTCATGCTCCCATTGAACAGATCATTCGCCCCACCGCCCAACTGAGCGTCACGTTTCAAAATGCCAAAGCCGCCAAAAACTACGGCCTCGAATTTGAATTTCGCCGCCGCCTCGACAGCCTGTCACCCTCGCTTGAGCCCTTCTCAATCAACACCAACATCACAATTGTGAAATCAGACATTGAAATTGAACCGGGCATTGGGGTACAAACCTCTGACAAACGCGCGTTGCAGGGCCAATCGCCCTACGTAGTCAATATCACCCTGGGTTATGACAACCAGGACAGAGGGTTGCAGGCCAATTTGCTCTACAATGTTTTTGGCAAACGCATCGATGAAGTGGGTGCACAGGGATTGCCCGACGTATTTGAACAACCCCGGCATCAAATCGACTTCAATGCCAAAAAGAAACACGGACATTTCACCTATAAGATGTCGGCAAAAAATCTCATTGATGGCAACGCCTTATACAAACAAGGGGGCGAAATCTTTCGGCAGTACAAAGAAGGTCGGTCGTTTTCAATCGGGGTGAGTTACGACTACTGAGAATCACCCACCATTCATAGGGAGGTTACATTGAACCGCATCCG
>CAXNEV010000114.1:0-9198 GCA_964200925.1 Candidatus Latescibacterota bacterium
ACAAACAATCGGCCCAGTGTTGTTCAATGGCCACCACCCCTTCCTGAATAGCAACGCCCGGCCCAGACGCCCAGGCCGGAGGTTGGGGAGCACCCCGGGATGTTGTGACTTTGCCATCGGCCACGACAGTCAGGTCATAATCTTCCCTCAAAGTTACAGAGCCCCGTGTGCCTTCTATGTGGATGAGTGTTTGGGGAAACACATCGCGTTCCAGATGAGAAAAATAACACGCCTCCACCACACAGGTCGCACCGCTTTCCACAACCAGCGTGATGGTTGCTGTATCTTCGCCACAAACCTGGGGATTAACACTCTGGGTGTGGCAAAACAGGTGATGAATATCGCCCATAAAAAACCGGGCCAGATCGAGCAAATGAATGCCCAGATCATAAATGATAAACCGCTTATCAGTTGCCAGATAAGGCTGATTGGTAAAAACATTGTGGTCGTTGCGAAACACAATGCGCCCAAAAAACAAATCGCCGATCTGCGCCGATGCGGCCTTCACCGCCCGCATGGGGCGTTGCCATCGGAAATTTTCATGAACCATCAATTGCACATCATGTTGTTTGCAAGCCACCACCATTGCTCTGGCATCATCCAGTGTTGGCGCAAAGGGTTTTTGACAGATCACATGAACGCCACAACTGGCGATCAATTCCACCAGCCCCCGGTGCGAAGGGGCCTGTGTAACCACATCTACAAAATCGAGATTTTCGGACTTGAGCATGGCTTCCGCATCATGATAAACCTGGGCAATGCCAAACCGATCAGCCGCTGCCCTTGCCCGATTGATCTGTTGATCACACACAGCCACGATGTTGGCACCTCGGACCTCGTGCCAGGCATGTAAATGATTGTTGGCAAAATACCCACACCCGATCAAACCGCCGGTTAATGTTCTATTTTGGGCCATCAAACGCGCTCCTGTATGGACAGGTTTCACCATATATCGTTTTTATATAATAACAGTATATGATGCACTGCAATAACCATGCAATAAAGAAATGATTTTCCGCACGCCTGTAAAACTATAGCATTCAGGCCATCAACTTGAATTTTCGACGATAGACAATGGACGATGGACGATGGTTAAAAGCGTGTTTTTTTCCATCATCTATGGTCAATCGTCCATCGTCAGTCTTTCACGTATTTCAAATCAATGCAAACCATGCCAGATACACCCCAACATTGAGCGCAGTTACAGGAATGCCGGATCGGGCAAATGCCCAAAACGTCAAACTGTGATCCCCGCGCAATTCGGCATTTTGTATCACAATCACATTGCTGGCCGCCCCCAGCACAAACAAATTGCCCGCAATGGTGCTTCCCGCCGCCAAAATTAGCAACACCTCATGTGAAGCCCCGGCATTTAACAACAGCGGCAAATACAAAACGACAAGAGGCACATTGGAAATCAACTGGCTGATCCCAATGCCCACCCCCATCACCACGGAAGTATCGCCAAAATCCAGATCCCAGGTTGTTGCCATATTTTGAAAAAAATCCGTTTGCCAAACGCTCTCCATCAGCACAAACATGGCGGCAAAAAAAATCAGCGTTGCCCAATCTATCGACTTCAGCACCATTGTGCGCTTTGAACTCAACAAAAGCACCGGAAAAGCACCGGAAAGCGCAATCACCGTCAACGGCATCTCGTGTGCATTTCCAAGGGTTGCCAACCCGATTTTTACGCCGATCAACACCAGCACCAGCACCCCGCCCAAACGCGCCCATTGCATCAAACTTTGATCCATCACTTCTGGTTGTTCGTGATGTAAAGATACCGCATGAAACGCCCCGCGAAACTGCCAGCGCAACCAACCATAAGTAACCACCAGATTTATTGTGGTGGGAATGCCAAGATACAAAAAAAATGACACAAATGGATTGTCCATGTCGCTTTGAACTGCGATCAACAGATTTTGTGGATTGCCAATCGGACTCATCACACTGCCAATAGTCACGGCAAAACACAGCGCGAGCAACAACAATTGGGACGGCAATTTGTGTTTAATGGCCAAATGCAACACCACCGGCGTACCGACAATTGCCAGTGTATCGTTCATCAACACCGCAGATCCAAGCCCCATGCCAAACAAAATGAACAGCAACATTTTGTCTGTTGTATTGGCATGGCGAAACATGCAAAAAGACAGATGCGACAAATAACCGCTCACCTCCAAAGCGCGACCCAGCACAAACATGCCAAACAAAAACAACATCACTTCCATTTCAATGGCAGCAATCGCATCATGGAACGAAATTTGTCCCAAAACCACCACAATGAGTGCCCCGCCCAGCATAATCTGCCAGATCTTCAAATGCAAAGCCCCCACTTTGCGCACGGCGATCAACACCAGAACAAGCCCCAACACAATCAGGCTAACCATAAAAACCTCACAAAAAATCTCGACAGATATAAAAACCGCCCGGCTCCCAGAAGGGAATCAGGCGGTTTTGGAGAGTTGTGAATCAGGTTAATAGTGCAAATATTCACTTTCAGCCACAGGAAACCCGGAAGGTGCGCGAAACATATAATTGGGGTCAATTCTCGGTTCACAATTTCCATAGGTTTCCATCAGGTCGATCTTTTTTTGCAACAACTCGCCCAAATTCAAACCGTAATTGTGAACCGATTCTCCATACGTTTGCAATGGCAAAAAATCGATATCGCTTTTTTGCCACAAAACCAGCAACCGACGGGTATTGGCCAATTCACGAGAAACCATGTCGTTAACCTGCTCTCGCCGTTTTTGCCGCTCGGTGTTGTCGCGAGCCTCCAAATAGCCGTGTACGCCTGCAATCCATGCACAGATATTGCGCATGGTCTCGGCATAACAGCGATAGGCCTCCAAACGGTCGCGCAAATCACACCACACCTCGTGCCTGTTTTTTGTATGTTCATCTGCCAGTTCAATGGCCTTGTTTAGGGCTTGGAAAACAACGGTATCAAATTGGGTGATATCGGCATCACACCCCTCAATGGTGTGCAATTTCCAAAGCGCATCGGCAGCAAAATCGATATTGTGAGGGTTGTTGAAAACCGTGAGCATGGGTTCTTCGTAATAGGCCCGTTCACTTTCGGGAATGGCCGCGATATCGGGCACAAATGGGCGCACCCAGAAGCGATACCAGGTAAATCCGAGCCAGCCATAAAGAAAGGGCATAGGCCCATTGCGCACCGCTTTGTCACAAAGCCGCCAAACCTCGATGAGGGCCTCGGCCTGGGAGGGGCCAACCCAGCGTTGGGCCATGCGATTTAAAAGCGTGTCAACGTCGGGTGTCTGTTCGCTATTTTGAAAAGCCGCAACCACTTCCCGGTTGATGTCAAAAGGCGCAATATAGACGGGGTTCATATAAACATCGATGCGATTAAACCCGCGATCGAGCTCCCGTTGCAACCGCTCGGCCACCACAAAGGGGCTGGGCACACCCAACACATAGGAACTGCCCGTGGCATTGGTATCAGAAAGCACATAAGCCCCACGGCCTTCAAGCCTGGTGCGCATGTCTTTCCACTCGGGATCTTCAACATCGGCCCGTTGAGATTGCGTTTGCAAATTGATGCCCCTGTCCATGCCGTTGAGAATGGGTTCTTGTTCTTCGGCAATATTCTTGAGACCCGTCATCAGGTGAAAATCGGGGTTCACTTGCCTTGCCGCATCGCGCAAGGTGCGATAGTAGCGGATGACATTGTTAGCAGCAAGGCGGGCAATTTCATCATCAGGTCGCCATTCGCGAACGATATAGGGCCCCCCATTGCGCCCGGGATAAAGACTGGCTGTGTATTCAAAACCGGCCCCTGAATCATTGAGCAACATTTTGATAAAGCCGAGTTCGGGCACTTCTTTGAGCAAGGTGCGAATCAGTTCGGCATAGTGCCATCGCACCGCCGGGTGTGCCACACTCAGGGTATAACGCGGGTGATAGGACCGAAACGTGTGGTCTATGCGCGCCCCTCGCAAAAAGGGAAATTTCGAAAGCAACTTGTCGGGCACAGAACGCGGATGCGCCGAATAAAGGCCCGGTATCAAACCGTATTTATTTGCCAATTTTGCCAACATTTGCAACAGGCTCAGGTTTGCCTGCAAATATTCACGCGGGTATGTGCCAGCATTGAGCGGGGTTTCAACGTATTGATCGATATCGGGTGTGTAGTCATAAAACCGGTAATAAACCTCGCCCAGCGTGCTCGATTCAGCCGCGCGGCGGGCCAATTCATTGATCACAACATGCGTGCACCCCAACCGCGCCAGTTCGCGCATGCCGTCTTCAAGATCAACAGGCCCCACAGGATGGCGACGGCGCTTGCAAAAGCCCAACCGTCCAGTCAGAAATTCGTCGCGACCGGCCAACCATCGAAAGTGTGGTTTGAGCACCCGGCCCAGAGCAAAATTCTCAACGGGTTCAAAAACCCATTCGGTACGCAACCGACACAGAAGGGGGTAGAGCAAGTGTGCAGATGAGGCCGACAACTCCCCATGCCCGTTGGCAAATTGAAAAAAAGCCCAATCACCTTCGGGTCGCGTTTTGGGTCCGGTGATCCAAGCCTGACCTGAAAGCCCAATGGCCATTATGTGTTGACCAAACATTTTTCCAGAATTCATCAAGGTTGCCTGTGGGGCCAGATGGGTTTGGAATTCCAAAGCAACAGTGGCCTCAACTTCATGCCCGGTATCACAATATGCGATCCCTTGACAGGTTTTGAGTTGTTCCTCAAGCGTCATCATCTTCTCCTCAGATCGGGTTTACCCGCATCATCGCCCATGCTAATTTTTCCAACTTTCATTCATATTCCCATCCAAATAGGAATGGCCACCTTTATCGCCGGAAAAACCAGCATGAGGATGGCCATAAAATTTTGCCTATTGGTTCAACATGATTGCCCTATTTCACCAACTCCGCCGTGCCCCATAAACTGGGATCATACGACACAGGCAGTGTCTCATCAGCCGTCCAGAATTGCCTGCCCAATTTGCGATCTTTTAACAGATACGTAAACCCCAAACGGTTGTTTTCGTCAGGATCAAAACCGGTAAGAGCCGATTTCAAAATGTGCAATTCCAGGCAATAACCCGATTTGCTCACCCGCGAGGCCACATGCAACTGATCGGCATCACACAACCGCGCCTGCGCCCGCGCCCTTCGCAACCGGAACTGCCGACCACCCGGTTTTTCACTTTCCACCCCCGGCCAAAAACAAAAATGATGACAATAGCGACTGCCGCGAGAGGCGGTTCGCACATCGCGCGTATCGATCCAGATTTGCAAACCATCTCCGCGTAACGGGTGGTCGGTATCCACTTGTGTAGCACTTAGCCCATTTGTCTCAACGGCAACATACACCCCCTGATGGTTCCAGGCCATATAAACGTCGGCAAAGGGGGTTTTGCCGTCAATCCCCGTTAAATCCGGCACCAGAAAAGGGGTGTCCCAATCGTTTAGGTTTCCATCGATAACCGGTGCCTCGGTTCGAAAATGACAGGGGAATGCCACCTGAAAAAATGATCGAATGCCAATATTCACCTGTTGGCTCCTCTCTGCCCTGGAACCAGTATCAGATGAGGAACACCGCCTGGAAACAGGGTTAATATTTTTTCAAACAGAACAAAAATTCTTCCACATGGTCGGCTTTGTACACCCGTTTTTCGCGATCGATATCGGCGCGAAAACGGCTGTGTTTGCGGGTAACCAGTTCTACCCGGCCATATTGCGACAGCGTATCCACAATGTCCTGTTTGGCCATCAGCCCTTCGCTGTTATAACTTAAAAAGACATAACGCGCAGGCGTTTCACTCACCATCGCATCAAGCGTGGGCAAAGCGCGATTTTTGCGGCAAAAGTCGGACTTTTGTTCGGCGTGTGGGCGCAAACCTGTTATCCCATACACCTTGGGATCATCGTAACGCGCAATCGTTTCCAAAACATGGTAATTGGTGCAATATTGCCGCTGATTGTAGGGGGGATCCATATACAACACATCACAATGCACTCGACCAATCAACCGCGCCCCATCTTCGTTAAAAGCCTGGTGGCGATACTGGCTATAGACAATGGGCAAGGGGTCAAGTTTGAGGGGCTTGCGGGCAGTGGGTTTGAAATGTTTTAAATAGGCCGCATACACAGAAGCGGTGTTGGCCACGCGATCCATGCCATCGATCAAACAGGCCAACAAATAAAAATATTCACTCTCATTGACCAGCCCTGCCGTCCACCACGATTCAATGGTTGCCCGTATGGCATCACAGCGCAAACCATTGACTTTGGTAAAATACATGCGCCCAATATCATCATCGGCGCAGTAATTGTGATACACAAATCCTTCGACACCCGGCAACCCATTGAGGTGGGCCAGGACATCTTCGACGCGATCGGCCCCTCTGTTGCGCAAAATGGGTGCATCGGCAAACCTGGGCTCGCGGTTGATGCCCAAAATAGCCCGGTTCAAACAATAGGCATAATACTGGATGTCGTTTGCAATAACGCGGAATCCCTGCTGTTTGAAGTGCCTGCCCACCACACCTGTTCCGGCAAACACATCAAAAAACACGCGACAATCGGGAGAGATCCGCCGTCGCATCTCGTCTCCGAGGAAATCGAGAAGCGAAAACTTGCGGCCTATGTAGTTCAAATTTTGAACACCTGGTTTAGGGGGAAAAGGAGAGATCCAGGTTTAAACGCAACGGTCTTTGGGAGGAGAACACCTGCGCTTAAGGACTTAATTTATAAGCCCGTTCGATCATGGGGTCAAGAGATTTAAAAGAAAAATTCAATACAAATTAGTGTTGACAAAATAGAAGATTATTCCAGTGGCTTGAAAAATCATGGCTTACAATAAAAACCGATTGAATTATTTAAAATCTATGCTCAATTCAGCCAAATTGATGATGGCACCCGCTTGTTGAAGAAAATCCATTCCAAGAATACCATCTATTTTAAACCCATAATCCATACCGCCTACTTCAATCTCAAATTTTGCGATCTGACATTCTCCAACTTGAATAGAGTCCACTCGACGTGTAAACACAACTTCTGTTCCACCAACGCCCCGAATGGTATAAAGTTTATCATCTGGTGCTGGTGTAATATGAATATTGACAACAATATCTGCTGAAAATACGGTTCTTGCTGAGCCAGTATCTATCAATACATTTGGCAATGTCATCGATAAATTTTGATAGACAAGGGTCACAGGCAACAAACGGGAGGCTATCCTTCAATAACAGTTGCATAACTTCTCCGAATCCCTACCCACACTTGTTCTTGAATATCCGGTTCTTCCCGACTGGTATGAAGAAAATAGAACTCCCGTAAAGGATATTTTTGATGCCAATGACGATATCCTATAAATGCTGCTTGACCATCTGAACAGCGCTCCAGAACGGCAATCCGTTTCAGGTGCCGCTTGTGATCGGTGGTGGTTTCAGCTTCTATTGCTTCAATAACAAGCCACTCATCAGGATAATTTTGGCGAATATCTGACCAATTCATATAACTTCCACATCTTTATCCTTTTGCAATCCAGCCTACACGAGCACCTTGGCACGCCGTCGGAACCACCCGGTTAAACTCAACCGTTCCCGGTGAGCAGGGAGCACTTCGTGGTAAAAATCGGCGCTCAAAAACATAACCAACCGTCCTGCAATGGGCAAAATATCGCAATAATGATCGATTGCTTCCCCATTGAGATACAACCGCAACTGCCCGCCATCGGCCTGTGTCCAGTTGTCACTCAAATACAAAATGCACGACACCATGCGCAAACCCACCCCGCGAAACTGATCGAGGTGCCGTTTGTAAAAAGCCCCTTTGGGATACACGGATAGGTGCGCTTCATAATCAAACAAACCTAAAAACAGGTGCTGATTGAGCGCCAATCGCAACCGTTCCATCTGTTGCCAATACGTCTGCTGTGCAACCGTCAACTGCCCCGAATCGAGCCAGTGTACATGATCTTGCCGGATTTCGGCATGCAATTCCCGATCTTGCCCTCTGCCCACATGCGCCTGGTGAAACGAATTGCGCAGATCATGAACCTCCGCCACCAATGCCTGAACCTCTGGCGCATTTAAAAACCCATCACATACCGCCCATCCCTCACAGGCCAACTGATTGACCAGTTTTTCAAGGGGTGAATGCGCATCAACAGAAAGGGTATCATTCATCATTTTGCCAGCGTTGTACCGATATTCGGACTATCCGGGTTGACTTCCAGACTGCGCGTTCTGGGCACAACCACCAGATCCATATCTTCCATTTGAATCACTCCCAGCAACACCTGATCACCAAGCACCAATGCACCGGAAAAACCGACCCGATTTCTGAATCGAACCTCCACAGGACCAACGTAGGGTGCCAGTATTTTCGAACCGTCGGCCAAAGTCACTTCCTTTTGATCAATCTCCTGGAGCTTTAATTGAATTTGGACATGCTCTGGCACACACAAATGCACAGCCCCTGTATCTACAAGCGCATTGACCGTAATCGCAGAAACCGTTGCATCTGACGGATTTCCCAATGTGATTCTGGATATAACCAATCCCATCAAGTTGTCCTTTCACTATGGAAACAATTTCCCTCGTCAAAACTGCTCATTTGTTCACTCTAATAAAGCACATATCCTGAGAATACTACCCTCCGAAATTGATGCATATTCTCAAATTTTCTATTATCCACCATGGTTTTCTGAGAAATCCCACCTCTATTCCACGCTCAGACCCATCTCAACACAAATATCCAAAGACGCAAAAAAATAATATAAAACCATTGATTACAATCTATTAATCACAAAACTTATGTCTTTTCCTGTTTCTCGGTTATCCTCTGGCACATCGCTTGCACGGGTAGCATTGTCAACACAGTACCGTATGAACCAAATAGAAGTTCATCCGATTTCGCCGCGTTTAAATGCGTGGATAGCTTTCCTGATCGTCGATTCCCCGGAGGTTTTATGAAACGCGCCTTATTATTATTCTTCGTGTTTATTCCTGTTATAACCTGGGCAGATGGCATCATTATTCCGCGACCCTGGGTCGATTTGGCCATTGAACGCCACATGGTAGAAGTATCCATTCAAGATCAGGCGGCGACCACAAACATCGACCAGTCCTTTTTGAACCTATCGAAATTTGGACAGGTGGAAGGCACCTATGTTTTTCCGCTGCCAGAAGGCGCGGCCATTTCGGCATTTTCCAT
>CAXNEV010000115.1:0-9185 GCA_964200925.1 Candidatus Latescibacterota bacterium
CCAACGCTGGCTGAAGGTGGTTTACACATTTGATGGCCGTGAAATAGACATGTTTTTAATGTTGTCCAAAGAAACAGCCCTATCACTGGTGAATGACATAGAAATAAACACAGGAAAACCCATCACGCGATTTGCAGATGGCCTGTCCATTCGCCGCAATGATGTGGCGTTTCGAAACTGCCGCATTTTTCAAACCCTCGTGCAAAAAGAACAGTCCAAAACCGATGATTTTGCGTGTCTGGTGATCCTGACAGACTCTGCTTTTGTGCTTACCGGTCGCGATGAACGTTTTCAAGAGCAATACACCATTCCCTATACACACATGAAAACGCTGTATTATGAACACGGCAAACAAACGTCCTATATGGGTCGGATGCCGGGTTTGAGTGCATTCCGAAAACCGAGGCATTGGTTTATTGTGGATTATGTCGATTTAAACGGCACCGAATTAACAGTTGCTCTGTTGCTTGAAGCCGAAGTGGTGTCTCATTTTCGAGAGGCTGCCGAACAAAAGTCGAAACATTCCATTAAAAATTTTGCCGTTTTGCCCCCGCCCAAACCAACTGTGCCTATTCCCCTTATGTTGCCACCCCAGTCTGGTGAGCGTGTGTCTCAAACATGGATCTCTGCCAAAACCATTCACTGTAATTTGGGGCCAGGCTATCGTGTGCATTGGGCCGATCAGATGCTGGTCAAAGACGGCGAAACGCAGTTTCAAGATACTTCCCCCAATCTGATTTTTGATCACATCGATTGGGAAGCACAAACAGCACAGATGCATCAGTCCGACCTTCTTTTACCCGTGCGTTTGGTATTGGGTGATTCAAGTGTGACATTTATTGCCACAGGAACAAAAACGTGGATAACCACGATTTTGTTGCATCATCAATTGTTGTGTGTGCTTTCTGTGCATGAAAGTGGTAGCCTTCCGGCAGCCGAACAATTTTATGGAATAGCAGAAATTGTAGAACCAGACCAGCAATAACAAGTCTCTTTTATACGTGTCAAAAAGGGGTCAGCAGATGTGCTGACCCCTTTTTGATTGCGACGATATCTGCAAAATAAAAGACCACCCGTCGGGTGGTCTTTTTGTGAATTTGCTCAACACTGCTCGTGTTTTACAAGATATCAACTTTAAATTTGCGACCGTCAAGAGTGGCGTGCAAATCCTGAATGTGGCGGTTGATGTTTTTTTCTGTTTCTTCCAACTGCCCAACTTCGGATTTGATTTGTGCCACTTCGGATTCGGTTGCTGCAGCTTTGTTTTCTTCTTCGAGTTTTTGTGCCACATAGTGCTGAGTAGAGATGCGCAAAGCCGCAATTCGATCATGAATTTCGGCCACGACATGCAGACCATCCAGAATCACTTTCATGGTCATGACAAGACCCACGATGATAATGCCCAAAAAAACATGCATCATTTGGTTTTTTCGCCTTTGATTAATGCCTCTTGATGAGCTCTAACGGCATCATCTTCCTGTTTGCGGGTTTCGAGTTCTTTTAAGGTCTTTTCAATGGTGCGAATATTGCGCTGCACCGTGTTTCTGCGGGCTTCTAAATGTTTTCCTTCGGCTTCGAGTTGTTTGTTTTTCTGGATCACGAGATGCAATTCCTTTTGTGCCGTTTGGTGCGCAGTGTTTTCATGTGACAGAATGCGTTCTAAGCTTTTGATGCGAACGTTAAAAAACATTTTGGCACAAATGCTGGACACACAAATAATCAAAGCGATCAGGCCAACTGCATCCATATCCCATTCCTTTTGGAAGTGAAGGTCATTTGCAACAAAATGTGGGATAAGTTTGGAAGTCTGTCAAGCCCAAAAGTTTGCCTAATGTACAAATTCGATTTGTACACAATAATCTGTTGTACAGGAAGCAACAGGCAAATGGTGCTGAAGATCGGCGAAGATCGGTGAGGTGGGTAAAAAACTCATTGCCAGTACAATTGCTGACTGCCCCACATTTGCCAGACCCGGCGAGGGGGCGTGGAAACAACAGTGATAAAGCAGGTGATTTTGAGGGGTTCAGGGTTGTTTACTGTTTGAAGGGGAGCCAAAACCACGGTGGCAACATGACCGTTTTCCAATATGGGGGCAGGCTGGAGTTTTGCAGAATAAAAAACGAGGGATTTTTTGCTTGAAAGTGGACGCAAATCGCGTTGTAACCAGTCTTTGATTGAAACGATGCGAAAGGTATTGGCAAGTGCGCCATCGGGATTGTCCAGTTCAATGGAACAATCAAACAGGATAAGTCCAGCAGAACGGGGCACAAAAATTTGAATCGATACATTTTCTCCAATGCGAGGTCTGGAGGCAACAGACCTGCCATTGTTTATGGCTGGAAATTCCATCAGAGCATCCAGCAAAACGGTCTCAACACTTTCAAAAATTTGAAGTTCAGGCAGGTGTCGTTGGGCCTGGACAGACAGGCACAATCCCCAAAAGAGTGAACCCAATACAACACAGGCTCGGATAATCGCGATCTTCATGAATTTTTGGATGCCGCATCGATATCAACAATTTCAATTCCGTCGATATAGGGTTTGGTAACATATTGTCTGATTCGCCCCATTTTTTTGACAATTTCGCTGATTTTTTGCGCGGCTTCGCGCAATGCCTCAAAACTTTTGCGATATTTGAGATCTTCGGGCATTTGATACATCAGCAATTCCGTGGTGCCCACAATGACCGTAAGAGGCTGGTTGATTTCGTGGGCAGCAGCACCCGCGGCCTGAGTTAAAACGCGGTTGCGCTCGGCTTCGATGAGGCGATTTTGCAATTCAATAACGCGTTGCCCCACGCGAATGCGCGCCTGGAGCTCTTCGGGATCAAAAGGTTTGGCCACATAATCATTAGCACCCGCACTTAACCCTTCAATGATATCCGATTTTTCCGTTTTGGCAGTGAGAATAATGATGTAAATCAGCTGACCATGTGGCAACTCGCGCAAACGTCGGCACAAACTCAGACCATCCAGATTGGGCATCATCCAGTCTAAAATGACCAGCAAGGGCGCATCTTTGGCCTGAAGAACCTTCCAGGCTTCGGCCCCATCATGACAAACCACCACGCTATGACCCCACCGATTCAAATTGATTTCGAGCAACCGGCGAGAAATGGCATCGTCTTCGGCAATGAGTATGTTCATGACAAAAATTCTTTATAAAAAGCTGTAAGAGCCTGTTCCAATTCGGCGGTGGTCACGGAAAGACCGTCAAAAATGTCGCGAACCTGGTTCAGGCTACCCAAATGGGCAACACTTTTTAATTCGAGGGTTAACATGCGTAGGCGTTCCGGCCCAGAGGTTGGCCAACATGTCTTTGCAGGTTATGGGTTGTTTGTTCTACCTTTTTGATGTCGTTCTGATCAACAGCTTGTTTGATAATATCCATTTGTTGCGGCAAGTTCACAAGGACAATGTCGATCATTTCTCGCAGCTGGTCAAGGTTGTTTTCAGCATGAACCAGCATCAGCGTTTGATCAAATACAGTGGTTTGAGAGGTCTATTGCTTGTTGATGCAGAAGGAACCAACGGTTTCTTACAGGCGCTGAAACGGGATCTGTACATAAAAGGTGCTGCCGTAGTCCAATTTGCTTTCAACGGTAATGGTGCCTTGCATCAATTTGCACAGTTGTCGCGAAATGGCCAACCCAAGCCCCGTGCCGCCATATTTGCGCGTGGTTGACCCATCGACCTGGGTAAAGGCTTCAAAAATGCTGTCCAATTTGTTTGAAGGAATGCCAATGCCGGTGTCTGAAATGGCAAAACACATCTGGATGGTTTCGTCATTTTTATAGGTGCGTGAAACCTCAATATTGATGCTGCCGTGATCGGTAAATTTAATGGCGTTGCCGATCAAATTGACCAAAATCTGGCGCAGTCGATCTGGATCACCATAAAGATTGTCGGGAATATCGGGGTGAATTTCACACGATACTTTCAGGTTTTTTTGGCTTGCTCGCAACGCCATAATTTTGACTATTTCATCAAGGGACGTGCGCAAATTGAACGGGACGGGTGAAATTTCGAGCTTGCGAGCTTCTATTTTTGAAAAATCGAGTATATCATTGAGCAAGTTCAGCAGTATTTTGGCCGAATCGCGCACCATCATCAGGTAGTCGCGCTGTTCGTTGTTGAGCGGCGTATCCAGGGTCAGATCGGTCATGCCGATAATGCCATTTAAGGGTGTGCGAATTTCGTGGCTCATGTTGGCTAAAAATTCGCTTTTGGCCCGATTGGCCGATTCGGCGGCATTGCGTGCATGCACCAGTTCCTGTTCGGCTTTTTTGCGACTGGTAATATCTTCGGCAAATAACACACACCCTGTGATCTGGCCATTATCCATTAATGGGGCCGCCGCATAACGCGCATAAATGTGTTTTCCGGCAATGGAAATCACTTCGGCCTCGCACAACACAGGCGTGCCTTCTGTATAAAGCTGGATGAACAAATCTTGAATGCCTGCCTGTTGCAACACGCTGCTGTTTTTCAGATTGATTTTGCCAATGATATCGTTTTCCTGAACCACGCCGACAATGTCGAGATAGGCTTTGTTGATGCGGGTGACGATGCCATTTTTATCGGCGGCCAAAATGCCGATGGGGCTGTTTTCAAATAAAGAGCGAAAATTGTCTTCGCTTTTGCGGAGGTTTTGATAGAGATAGGCATGTTCTAAAGCAATGGCCACTTGATTTAACAAAGGATCAAGATGATCTATGCGATATTTTGTTATTTCTTTGTCGGCCATTTGGCAGCCTGTGGCCAACACGGCCATGATTTTATCGCCATGTTTGACAGGGATAAAAAATGACACTTTCCCTTTGTCTTTTTCGGGACTGTTAAATCGTTTGTCAAATCGTTTGTCCCATTCTTCGATCATTTTCAATTCGCCGGTTCGGGCTACTTCGGCGGTGATGTTTTCGTCGTTGAGGTCATACTGTATGCCAATCACATCCGAGCGAAAGCGCGGTTGTGGTTGACCATCCACATGATGGCGCGCAATTGAACGAACCACATTGACCTTGTGATTTTTGTGATCGACCAGGGCAACCATCAAACTGCGAAAAATGCCCGACTCAATAATTTCGACAGATATTTTATCAAGCACTTCGTTCAAATCCAGCGACGACCGCATGGCCAGGCTGATGCGGTGGTAGGATTCCAGAAGGCGGTTTTTGTTAAGGAGTTCCTGGTTGTTCTGTGAGATTTCTTGAGTTCTTTGATAGACTTCTTGTTCAAGTACCTGGTTAAAGCACAGGATTTGATCATGTCGCCTGCCCACCAGATTGGCAAAAATACCCAGCACCAGAGGAGCTGTGTCAATGATCCAGTGCAGGGGCTGGTGCATCTGAATATGAAGAACATGTGCAAACGTCCACGACAGATTTTGGGCATGCAGATCTATCGCGGTTGCGAAAAAAGGAAATCCCATGCCAAATAAAACACCACTGAGGGTATATTTGCCGATGTTGGATTGGCAGATATTTTTCAAAAAGGCAATCATAATTTATCGCATGGGCGAAAACGCAGTGGCGGTGAGCACTTCGGAAATCACTTTGGAAACGATGGGGCCATTGACCTCGGTTTGGGCCTTTTTTTGTACCCATTCGGGATCGGCGCGGAAAGCATCCCAGGCTTTTTTCATGGCCTCTTCGTTTTCAAATTTGCACATATAAACCAATTCATTGACACCTTTTTTGGTCCAGAATCCAACCACGTCGATGTTGTGGCGTTTAAAAATGTTGAAGGTAATGGTTTCAAATCGGCTCAGAATATTGGGCATGCGGCCTTCGGGAATGAGATACGTGCGCAGTTCAAAAATCACGAGAGGGCTCCTTATAGATTGGTGAATTGCTCGGCAAATAATTGCCGGGCTTTTTGGATGGTGGTGTCGGGCAATTTTTGCCCGTCGGAAATCTGGCAGTTGGTTTTGATGTGTTCGGGGTTGGTGCTACCGACAATGGCGGTGCTGATATTGGGGTGTGACAGGGTGAAGCGCAGGGCAAATTCGATGAGGGGCATGTCGCCTGCCAATTCGTGCAGGGGAAAGGTTTGGGCGCGTTCCCAGGGCCCACCCATAAATGACCCGTCGGGTTTGTTGGGCAGTTGCCAAACGGCATTGGAAATGGGGCGTTTGATAATGGCCCCCATCTGACGCTCGCGCAGAGTGGGAAACAGAACGGTGTCGGCTTCTTGATAGAGGATGTTATAGGTGAATTCCTGGGTATCTAAGGGATAGGTGGTCGCATCACGTGCCCCGGCAGAGCCGTCTTGTGAAATGCCTACAAAATGGGTCCAACCTTTGTGTTTGGCTTCTAACAGCGCATCGTAGGCAGCCTTGGCCTGATCGGGTTTGTCGGGCACGCCGTGAAATTGGACGATATCGATGACGTCCATGTTGAGTTTTTTGCGGCTGGTGTCAATGGTGTTTAAAATGCCTTTGGGCGTGTAGTCTTTCACGATCTGGCGTTTGCCGTTGATGTCTTGTTCGTAATCGCCACATTTTGTGGCCAGCACAAATTCGTCTTTGCGATGGGCAATGTATTTGCCAATGCGCGCTTCGCTTTGGCCGTACATGGCGGCGGTGTCAATGAAGGTGATGCCCTGGTCTAAAGCGTGATTGAGCACGGCTTCCACCTGTTTTTCTGAGAGGTCCCGGCTGCCAATTTGTGCGGCACCCAGGCCAATTTCTGAAACGTTCAGGCCTGTTTTTCCGAGCGGGCGATAATGCATAGGTCTGTCCTTTTGATAAAGGTTATAACACATGATACAGCACGCATGGTTGGCCGTCAAGTATATGGATTGTGTGTTGGGTTTGAATGTTCTATTTTAAGTTTGGTGTTTCAATAAAAATTTTATTTTTCGACGTGGTTCAAAATATGGCGGTTTCAGGGTTAGAGGGTGGGGTAGCCCGAAAGGGCTTTTTATCCATAACATGGGGATTTATCCCCATGCGGTGTTCGTTATTTATTACCCTATTTTGAACCATCCCTATTTTTCACAGGAGGATGGGCATGGAGATGATTGGTTCTTTGCTTGTGGCATCAGTTTGGGCCGGGCATCCGGTGCGGTTTGAATTTTTAACCCATGGCGATCAGCAGTTTGTGGCCTACTACGATGCCGACCGAAAAATGACGGTAGCATCCCGGTATTTGAACCGTGAGGTCTGGACGGTATCTCAACCCGAAGGCATCTGGCTTGAAAACCGAAAGCGGTTGTCGTCAACGGTGGGGTGGGACAGCCACAATTCACTGGTGATGGCCATAGATGATGATGGGCATCTGCATCTGTGTGCCAATATGCATGTCGATCCGCTCATTTATTTTCGCACCACGCGCCCACTGGATGTGACAAGTTTTGAACGCGTGGATACCATGGTGGGTAAAAATGAAACCCGGTGTACCTATCCCGTATTTATGCGCGGGCCAAACAATGAACTGATTTTTCGGTATCGCGATGGGCGAAGTGGCAATGGCGTGGACTATTACAATGTGTATAACACCCAAACGCGCACCTGGCGGCGGTTGGTTGACCAGCCCTTGCTGGATGGTATAGACCAGATGAATGCCTATGCGCGAATGCCCGAAAAAGGGCCCGATGGCTGGTTTCACATGGTCTGGATGTGGCGCAACACACCCGATTGTGCAACCAATCACGACATTTCGTATGCCAAAAGCCGGGATCTGGTACACTGGGAAGCCGGTGATGGCCGCCCGCTTGCATTGCCGATAACTATTAAAAGTGGTGCAGTCGTTGATCCCGTGCCACCGGGTGGGGGTCTGATCAATATGACCCAGTCGCTGGGTTTTGACGCTCAAAAACGGCCTGTCATAACCTATCACAAACACGATGAACAGGGATATACACAGGCTTATGGTGCGCGGTTGGAAAATGGCATATGGCAATTTTATAAAATAAGCAACTGGACCTATCGCTGGGAATTTAGCGGCGGTGGATCAATTGGTGCAGAAATTCGTTTGGGTGGGGTTCAGAATATGCCCGACGGGGGATTGCGGTTGTCTTACTGGCATGTCAAAGAAGGCGCAGGTGTTTGGAAACTTGATCCAGAAACACTGGCTATTGTGGGCACGTATCCATCAGCAGAAGATCCGATTCCCAATGAAATAGAACAGATGACCTCGACATATCCGGGCATGGGTGTGCGCACCATGTGGGCGCGAGGCACAAGCCCTGATCCTGCCATCCGGTATCTGTTGCGGTGGGAAACGCTGGGGCCCAATCGCGATCGACCGCGCGAAGAAGCCCCGCCGCCAGGCGAGTTGCGGGTATATGTCATAAAAAAATAGTTCAAATATCGAAGAAGTGTTGTCCGACGGTCAAAACAACTTGGGCATGCCGAATGGTTTTCCCAAATTCTCAAAGGCTGTGGCATTTTGCACCATATCCAAAGTACGTTAGAACGTGGACATGCTTGTATGTTCCATTTCCCGAACCAGTGTCGCGGTTGAATGGTTTACACAATGTCAACGTTCTAACGTTACCGTGTGTTTCTCACCGCCAGGCATCAACCGAAACGGTTTTGGCATAATTGCATCCCATAATGCGCCAGTAGCCGTTTGTTTCGCCGCCAACAACAACAATGTGAATTTGATTTTTGGTGAACATCGGAACCATGGCATTGTCTGCCGCTTTCAATTTTGTCGCATAAGGCTCCACGCCGTTCAGGGCTCGTGGGTGAACGTAGTTTTGAATGAGTTGATAATCCCAATAGACACTGGCTGGCATAGTGGCATTGTGGTAAATCCAGTCGATCAATTTTTCCTTTGTATCGAATCCCCCACGATCGATGAACAACCGCGCCGTAATGGGATCGAGCACAAATGTTGCAGCCTGGTGCGGATCAATGCCGCGTAGCATATTGCGCACATGATCTTCCCAGTGGCGTTCGCGCAGGCCAAGAGTAAAGGCGGTTGATCGGCACCCTGAAAAGGTGCTTACTGCGCTTTCCTCCGCTTTAAAACCGTGTTGCACATGAAATGGCACCCAGGGGCTGCGCTCTTCGTTTTCGGCAAAAGTAATGCTGTTGTAGGCGTAGTTGTTGCCTTGTGATCCCAGATAAGTAATTTCCGGCACAGAACCGCCCTGTAAATTTTGCGATAACAACCCATAGGCCCGACCAATGGTGGCATTGGCATGATTGTATGGCCCCATTGCACCAATGCCCCA
>CAXNEV010000116.1:0-9170 GCA_964200925.1 Candidatus Latescibacterota bacterium
TGAATGGTTGCAGCTGTGGTGGTTCGCTCTTGAATGGTAATTTCTTCGGGCGATTTTAAATGCCGCTGTGCAATGCGTCGAATGGCATCGGGCATGGTGGCCGAAAAAAGGGCAATTTGACGCTCCGCAGGGGTTTGTTCCAAAATCCACTCCACATCATCAATAAATCCCATGCGCAACATCTCATCGGCCTCATCCAGCACCAGACAGGTCAGCCCAGACAGATTCAACGTGCCCCGCCGCATGTGATCCATCACACGGCCCGGTGTGCCCACCACCACATGCACCCCGCGTTGGAGCTGGCGCAACTGAATCTGGTCATCTTGCCCCCCATAAATGGGCAACACATGAAATCCCTTGAGCGCCGACGCATAAACCCGAAAAGCTTCGGCAACCTGAATGGCCAATTCACGCGTGGGCGTCAAAACCATGATCTGCGGCTTTTTCAACAACAAATTGATCCGCGACAACAAGGGCAACGCAAATGCCGCTGTTTTTCCTGTGCCCGTTTGTGCTTGGCCAACCACATCGCGCCCTGCCAAAATAACCGGAATGGTCTGTGCCTGTATGGGTGAGGGTGTTTCATATCCCACCTGATCCAGGCCCTTAAGCACCGCCTCACTCAAACCCAGATCCCCAAACCCCACCGGTGTTGCTGATTTTATCATGATTTAACACCTGTAAAAAATTCGGGGCATAGACAAAACGCCTGTGCCCCGCAACCAAATGAAAACTGCCAGATTTTAGACGACCGATTTGCCGATAAAAAAATCAGCAGGCAAATTGCACAAGATCAACCGCAATTCAAAAAATTAACTCTCAAATACCTTTTCGGGTGCGTTCAATCGCCCGTTGAATTTTTTCATCTCCTGCCGTTTTTAATTCCGATGCCAGCCCCACCTGTGAACACAACCACACCCACCATTTACCCGGATCAAAATCATACCACCGCGTTCCGGTGCGAAAATCATTGGGAAAGGAATGGTGAAAATTGTGATCCATCTCACCCCAGGTGATAAAAGACAACCACCAACTGCCACGGGCAGAATGTTGTTTCGAATAAGTTTGGCTACCCCAATAATGGGCAACCGAATTCACGCAAAACGTCATGTGCCATTGAACGATTAATCGCACAAACCCCACCATAAAAAGCGCCCCAATGGCTTCTTGCCACAGCGCGCCAATAACAAACGGCAAAATAAAAGTGAATAAAAAAGCCAGCTGATAATAATATTTGAACTGAAATTGCAACAGCGGATTTTTCTGCAAATCGGTGACGCGGTCATAATTGGGATCGGTTTTGCGCACCACCCATCCCATGTGTGCAAACCAAAATCCCAGCCGGATATTGTAAGGATCTTTGGGTTGATCAACAAAGGTGTGATGATCGCGATGTTGCGCCGACCACTGCAAAATAGATCCCTGGAAAGTTGAAGCACCCGTAATGATATAGAAAATTTCAAGCAACCAGGATGATTTATAAGTGGCATGAGAATACAACCGATGATACCCTGCTGTAATCGCTGTTGACCCGGCCACAAACCACATCACAGACAGCACCACAGACCGCCATGACACATCAAAATACCCCAAAACCCAGCCAATTGATCCCACAACGGTTAATACATGTACAAGCCAGACAAAAGAAAACTTCGCCCAATCATAAGGTGGGCGTCTGAGCACATCCTCTTCAACCGCCTGCACTGTCACTCCCATCTACAGCACTCCTCAATGAAAATAGTTCCCTATATACCGTTACACCGTTTATGCACACCACACATGTTAAGGCTTTTCGAGAAAAAAGACAACGATCCCAAAACGCGTATTTCTCGTCATCTTTCTTTTTTTCTTCCCTTTTTCCATTTTCGGGATTGTGTGAAAATAAACACTTTAGCCCAATGTGTCAACGCCGGGTTTTTGTAGAATCATTCCGCGACCTTCCTTTTCCCACCTATTCTGTCTTTAAAACTTCAGATCCAAACAGCCCCAAACTTATTTAAGCGGAACTTCTTTCCCCAACTTTGCCGATTCATATACGGCTTTCACCACTGATAGAGATCGCCGACCTTCGGCCCCATTGACCAGAGGTTCACGTCCAGAACGAATGGCATCGACAAAATCTGCAATCTGCCTGCGGTGGGCTTCACCCCCAACATGCAAAACCGCATCGGCACCTGCATGGCCAACAGAGACTGGTTTTAACGTGCGCTTGCCATCCTGAAAGGTTTCCCAATGTGTAATCCAGGTGTCTTCAGTGCCTTCCAAAATGATGGTGCCTTTGGTGCCGTGCAGTTCAATGCGCTGTTGAAAATCGGGATGCACCGACGTGGCCGCTTGAATAACGCCCAAAGCCCCATTGGCATATTTCACCGAAGCCACGCATGTATCTTCCACCTCAATGCGTTCATGGGCCAGTGCCCCGGTATAAGCCTGTACCGCAACCACATCTCCCGCCAGATGGAGCAACAAATCTAACCCGTGAACACCCTGATTTATCAGCGCCCCACCACCGTCCAATGCCAAGGTGCCTTTCCAGCGCGAATTGTCGTAATAGGATTGTGGGCGATAAAATTTCATATAACAATCGGCCATCACCAGTTGGCCCAAAACCCCGTTGTCCAGCGCTTTTTTAACTTCCATTGACGCATCGAGAAATCGCAATTGAAAAATCACCCCCAATTTGACGCCACAATCGCAACAAGCGGCAATCAGGGCATCGGCTTTCTCCAGCGAAATATCGATGGGTTTTTCAACCAGCACATGTTTTCCTGCCCTTGCTGCGGGAATGCCAAAAAGGGCGTGTTCACCACTGGCTGTGCAAATCGAAACCGCATCGACCTCGGCCAGCACCTCTGCAAAATGAGTTGACGGTTTCCCACCAAATCGATCAGTCAGCCCTTTTGCGCGTGCCAAATCGCGCGAACACACATAAACCAGTTCCACACCCTCCATTTCAGAAAGCAACCGGGCATGCATCTGACCAATCATACCTGCTCCCACCACGGCAAACCGAATGGGTTTTATTCCAGAAGCCATTTTATTGCTCCATTTTCTCACGCTCAGATTTCAGGGTTCATCCAAAAATAAATTTCCGGTTTTGGGAATCTGCGAATAGGCGAATAGACGATTCGCTGATTTGCAGATTTGCTTGATGCTCAAAACCGAAAAACAATTTATAATCAGACCTTCGTTCCCGATCATTTCCCCAGCCGTTCCAGCACAGCTTTAATCAACAAGGGCCAAACCAGTGTGGCATCAGAAGGCACCTCTGCCCATTTACCCCCTTCTGATGGAGGCACAAACTTGCCCCATGAAACCCCTTCTGAATACGTACACCCTGAAAGACCGCCCCAATGCACGGGCTCTGGACAAATGCGCACGCCATAGTTAAATCGCAACTCGGGCATTTCAATATTTAAACGCTTGGCTGTAATGTCCATATACGGGGCAAATTGTTGCGCCCAGTTGCGAGGCACACCACCGCCAATGGTGAAAATTCCGAGGCGTTTCTGTTTCATCAACGTTTCGGCATAATAATCCAGATCCAAAAACGGATCGAACTTTAACCCATCTGAAATGCCCGCCATTTTTAAACGGCGATTAAAAATAGCCACATCCAATCCCAGTTCAGAATCGGTAAAAGCGGGCACAAACACCGGCACATGGTTTTCAAAGGCCGATTTGAGCACACCCCGGCTTTGCGGGTAGGTCTCTTTTAAATACCGCCCAATCTCCCGGCAAAAAATGTGGCTACAAAGCGGTTGTTCCCGTGGCAAACCCTCCAGCACCTTGTCAACTGTCTTGACCACATCGTCTAAATTTTGCTCCAGTTCTAATGTGTCATACACGCGATCATATCCACTTAAATACAGCGCTTTGTCGTCCATCCCTTCTTTGTATTTGTAATGCGCCATACCCTCGGCTTCAACCAAACCATGAGCCATTAAAGCACCCGTTGAAATCACCGCATCAATCATACCTGTTTCAATCATTTCACAAATGACCAGCCCCATTTTGGCAACCGTCATAGCCCCGCTAAAGGTGGCCACCACAAAACAATCTTTGTCTGTCACCATGTCATAAAGCACATCGGCAGCTTCACCCAGAGTTCGTGCGCCAAATGCCGTTTTTTTATAGGCCTGAAGCAAATCGTCAAACGTGTGAATTTTTTTTAAATCCAAAGGCACCAGAGGTTCAAAACCATCAGCGCTTCCATCGTGATATTGACTGTTGTCCCGAATTTGTTGTTTGCCCATAAATCTCCACAATCATTTAAACAATAGATGTAAAAGAAAGCCGTGAAATGGACAAGCCTTCTTCCTTCTTTCCGAATTTCTGAAGCAATAAGAAATTCAAATGAAAGTCAATATTTTTCCAACAATCACACACAAATTACCCAGTGTATTTCTTATCATTATTCATTATATTGCCCCATGACAACCCACAACATTGAGAAATACCGTAAAGAGGACCCAATGGAACAACAAGGCATTGCGGTAATTGGCACCGGATATATCGGCGGAGAACACATCAAAGCCATTGCCACACATCCCCAGGCGCGATTGCGCACCATCTGTTCAACAGTGCGCAGCAAAATGATCGCACAGAATCTGCAACAAACCTATCATGCCGAAAAAACCACCACATCCTTTGAAGAAGTGATTTCAGACAAAGAAGTCAGCATTGTTTACCTGTGTACCCCCAATTCACAGCATGCACATCAGGCGGTGTCCGCGCTAAATGCCGGCAAACACCTGTTTGTGGAAAAACCGCTGTCTGTGACCGTTGAAGAATGCAAACAAATCGTCGAAGCGGCCAAACGCTCTGGCAAACAGGTTATGGTGGGGCATGGCGCGCGGTTTTCACACATCTTTGAAACCATTCACCACCTGGTACACAACGGCACACTGGGCGAGGCGTGTTTTGTGGAAGGCGATTATATTCACGACCTCAAACCCTTTTTGCCCCTGCCAGGCCATGATTGGTGGATGGAACCCGAAAAAGAAGGCCAACTGCCCATCATAGGCGGGGCATGCCATCCGTTGGATCTCATGCGCTGGATTGCCGGGGAAATTGTCGAAGTTTTTGCGTTTGGAGCAAATCGGAACATCCCTTCTGCCCCCTGGTATGACACGGTCATTGCCAGTTTGAAATTTGCCTCCGGAGCCGTGGGCAAATGCCTGGTGTCATGCGGGGCCGAAATTCCGTATAATATGAACTTCAGCTATCACGGCAGCAAGGGTTCGATTCAAAAAAACAAACTGTATTTAGGTGGGATTCCGCATGTGGAAAGCTTCATGGAATTGCCCATCGAAATTCGCGCGGAAGATCACACCTGTTCTCGCCAGCTCGATCATTTTCTCACCTGCATTAAAACCGGGCAAAAGCCCCTCATCAACGCCACGGATGGGGCGCGTTCGGTTGCCGTGTGTTGTGCCATTGCCAAATCCCTTGAAACCCGCCGTATAGAAGAAGTGTTTCTCGACTTTTAACAACGATTGATAATAAAACCATGCTCACAGAATACCAAGCCCACACCCTGCCTCAAGGCCAAACACCTCTGCCATGGCTTCACCGGGTGTTGCCTCGCGGGCGCGAATCTTTTCAGCACCATGTGCAACGCGCCCAAAAACTGCTGAGTGAAAAGGCTTTCGATCCCAAAACATCCCTCTTTATAACCGATGAACGCGGCCCGGTGGGTCTCAGCGTGGTATCGGGCGAACATGACAAACGATCCCTCGACCTGTTGGCCATTCGAGGCGACCGACGCCGTCTGGGATTGGGCAAACAACTCCTATCAAAAACACTTGAAAACATCCGGAAACAATCCGTTTTAACCCTCACCGCATCCAACATCAGCAGCGCCAACACCGCAGTTGTTTGTTTGCTCACCGCGGCCGGTTTTGTGGGTGCTCCCACCGGTGGCATACGCATGCAACGATCCCTCAATGATCCCCTTCCGGCCTATTGCGAACCCGACGGCATTGAAATTCGCGCGCTCAACCCCGGCGAGGAACAAGCCTATGTGGATTTAAAAAATGCCTGTTTTGTCGGCGATGGAGGCCGGGCCTGGACATGTGATGATTTTCACAAAGAATTTACCCAAAGCCCCATTTTTGATTGGTCGCGAATGTTTGTCGCGCTCGAAAATGGCCAAATGATCGCCACGGCCACGGCCTGGGAAGCCAACTATGATGGCCCTGTTGGCCTCATCCACTGGGTGGGCACCCGCCCGGAATGTCGTGGCAAAGGTGTGGGATATACCATCAATTTGCGCGCCCTTGAAGAACTGGCTGCTCTTGGGTATGCCGAAGCCTATCTCAATACCGCTCGTTGGCGCGTTCCGGCCGTGCGATTATATGAACGCCAGGGTTTTTCCGTTCACCGAGAAATGGTGAACTATACCCTGGTGTTGTAAACGACAGTCAATTCAATAAAAAAGATAATTTTTTTCATTCATTTTTTGTCGCTTGTCATCGCGACAACAAGGAGATCAAAAACCATGAACACCCCTGTTCGCATTCTTCTGGTCGGTTGTGGCCGCATGTCCCTCAGTCACCTGAAAAACATTCTCACCACACCCGAACTGGGAACTGTCGTTGCCGGAGTAGATCCTTCAGAAGAAGCCCGCAAAAACATCGAAACCACATTTGGCATTTCACCTACTTTTGCCGATTTGCCCCAAGCTCTTAAACAGGTCAAAGCCGATGCCGCCATCATTGCCGTACCCAATTTCCTGCACGCCAACTACACCCAACAATGTTTGCAGGCCGGCCTGCATGTGCTCATTGAAAAACCCATGGCCCTCACCATCAAAGATGTGGATGCGATGATTGCCACTGCCGAAAAACAGGGCAAATTGCTTATGTCGGGGCAAAGCCAGCGGTTTTCAACCCACATCCGATATGTCAAACAACTGCTCGATCAAAAGGCAGTGGGCAACATTCGCCATGTCATACACAGGCGCATGGGTTCTGGCAGTGGAGGCGATGAAAAAAGCTGGTTTTCCAAACAAGCCCTTTCCGGTGGCATTTTGCCCGGAATTGGCACACACTCTTTAGACGTGTTGCTGTGGTGGATGAACGATGAAGCCCTGTCGGTATCGGCTGTGGTGCAAAATATCGATCCCCATCCCGATATCGACATCGAAGATGAAGTGTCTATGATTGCTCAAATGAAAAGTGGGGCCATTCTCAACTGTGCGCTTTCGTTTCACCACAAAGCAGGCACAGAATGGATTGTGATGGGTGATCAGGGCGTGATCCACCTCAACGGTACCAGTGGCCCCCTGTTGCTCAATGGCAAAGAACAACCCGTTCCCGAAAAGGTTAATTTGCCCGGAGAACAGCACGTCCACACCGAATTTCTCACAGCCATTCGCGAAAGCCGCCCGCTGCTTCAGGCCAGCGCACAGGATGTGCGCAAAACCATGGCCCTCATTTTTGCCGCTCAGGAATCGGGCCGCACCGGAAAAATGGTTGTGGTTTCATAACAGACCATTATCACTCTTTAGAAGGTGGCATATGTCAAACATACTCCTTATTGATGACGACGACTCGACACGTACAGCCATTCGGGCCATGCTCAAAACAGTTGGGCACTCAGTTGCCGAAGCCTCAAGTGCAGATGCTGGTCTTGCCTCTTATCAACAACATCGAGCCGATGTTGTAATTATGGATCTGTTGATGCCCGGCAAAAATGGATTGGATACCATCAAAGAATTTATATCCAAAGACCCTCAGGTGAAAATCATCGCCATTTCTGCAAGCGGGTTAGACTATCTTTCATGGGCTGAAAAACACGGTGCCAAAAGTTCGTTAGCCAAACCTTTTATGCGAGAACACCTGATAAAAACTGTACAACAAGTTATCGATCAACCCTGATTCATCAGGCAGAAACTTGCAAAAGCGTTTGATTCAGAGCTTTCCATGAATGCCGAATGGCCGCAAGCGGTCCATCGGGCATTTGGCCCGCTGATTTTAAAGACACATACCCCCGAAAACCGCCATCGGCCAGGGCCTGATAACATGCTTTCTGGTCGATATCTCCCTGGTCAAACAAAACTGCCGTCCAGGGTTGGAAATCGCCTTTTTCTTTAAACTTTAACTTAATTTCATCATCTGCAACCCTTGCAACACCGCCTGCCCGCGCCATTTTGGCATAACCAGCCAATTCTTTGCATGCCCCCACCGGGTCTTGATGTCCATAGTGCAAATAATTTCCCGGATCAATACAAGCACCCACATTGGCGCGTTCTGAAAACACCGATAGCCATTTTTGATGCCAGCTCAAATAAACCAGAAAACAGTGATTCAAAACGGCCAATTCCACGTTGAATTTGGCCGCATGATCGGCCAGCTCTTGCAGTTGTGATACCAGTTCGGGCAACATGCGTTCAAAGCGCACACCCACTTTGGCTTTGGGTTGATCGGGCGCAATGGGCTGCCCATCCACAATGGGCAATGTCATAACCGTTCCACCTAAAATGGCACAGGCTTCAACTTCCTGTTTTAAAACGGCCATATTGGCTTCTCGCTCTTTGCCCAGATGCCCCAAACGGGTGCCCGATCCCATCACGGGCAAGTCGATTCCCAAATGGTTTGCTTCCTGGCGCACACTTTCTGATGTTTTGCGAATATCTCCCCCCACATCCCATCCACCTGCATATAACTCTACCGTGTGAATGCCTTCAGAGGCTGCCAATTGCAAAATGCCCGACATGGTTTGTTCCTGTGCGGGCAATGCCCCTCTTAAACAATAACCCATCACAGCCGCTTTCATACATTTCTCCTTTTCCAAATTTCCTCAGTCTGTGCATTTTAAAAACCCTGTGCTCTTAATCGTAAATGGACTTCATTCACCTGTCAACTTTTAAATCAATCGTTATGGCTCAAAAAAAAAGGGGTGGTGGCCCCTTTTTAAATTCCGAGCAAGAGTCCATATGATATTTGTCATATGTGCTCTGAGCCGGATATCAAAACTCTTTTACAATTCAACCTTAAACCGGGTGCGTTTTGAACGCCCCAATTTGGTTTCCAGAACTTCAATCTTTTTTTCCAGTCGCTGTTGTTTGTCCTGGTAAATGCCCAGTTCTTGTTTTTGGGCGTTGATTTCCGATTGCCTTTTTTCCAATTGTGTTTGTTCATAAACTATTGAAGAACGAAATTGTT
>CAXNEV010000117.1:0-9162 GCA_964200925.1 Candidatus Latescibacterota bacterium
ATATGGGACATCCGTGGGAAGATGAGTGCGTGGTGTTGATTCGCAAACACCCCAATTTGTACAGCAATATTTCGGCGTTGCACTATCGGCCACGGCGGCATTACAATGCGCTGATGTCGGCGCTGGAATACGGCGTGGAACACAAGCTGATTTTTGGTTCCGATTTTCCATCGGCCACACCCGAACAGGTGATTTCCGGGCAGTGGAAAGTGAACGATGTGGTGAAGGGCACATCCTTTCCCACGTTTCCAGAGGAAGCCATTCACAATATCATTTATGAAAATTGGAAACGGGCTTTGCCTGAGTATGGGTAAAAGACGATGGACAATGAAAATTTATGGTTTTTTGATTATTGACGACTGATCATTGAAAAGGGTGGATGATGAGCCGATTGTTTTTTACTGAAGAAGGGCGCGTGATTCCCACGCTGTGTGAAGAGGTGACTTCCATTCGCTGGGCGCGAAAGGAACTCACTTTGCCCGCCACACACCACTCGGCAACGCTGTATGTGCTGGCGCGTGCCCGCATGGGTGTGACTGCGCCACTACATGTCGTGGTGAATGGACAGCGGGTCACGTCAATTGCATCAGATGGTGCGGGAGTTTATCGGTGGTATGCGCTGACACTGCCGTCAACGCTGGTTCAATCGGGCGTTAATAGATTTGAGTTTTTCACCGATGGTTCATCAATGACCACCTGGTCCATCGCGCTGGAGGCCGGGGCCGCACAACCGCAAAGTGCCGTGTCGGACGACGGCGGCGAAACGTGGCGGTATGAACGCATGGGATATTTGTGTGCGGTGCGCGGAGAATATGTGGTGCGTGTGCAGTTGGCCGAAGGGAATGATTCAGAACCGCCTCGTGTGGTCTGGGAGAAAACAACCCATCCGCGTGTGCTGGCCTTAAAAAAACGGCTTCCCGAAGCGGTGCATCGGGCAACCTCCCGGATGGAGCAGGTGCGCATTTTGTCAACCTGGCTGTCTTCTTCATGGGAGCACACCAGTTCGGGGCGGGCGGCGCAATATGCACCCTGGGATGCCGAAACGATTGTGGATTGGGGAGGGTCTCAACAAGGGCACAATGGCCAGCGTCCCATTGCCATGTGTGTGCATTATGCCGTGGTTTTGACCAGTGCATGTCAGGCAATAGGCATTCCCGCGCGGTGTGCCGCAGTGACGGGCGGGATCAATACGGGTGATGGGCATTTTGTGTCGGAAGTGTGGTTTGATGAGTGGCAAAAATGGGTGATGGTAGATGCCAATGCCGATGCGATTTTTTACACGGGTGATGTGCCGATGTCGATAGATGACATTCAAAAAGGGGGATCGGATATTGGGGGCATGATCCGTTGGGGAGAAGGCGCGGCTTTTCAACGGCAGTTTCCACATATGGTCGATTTTATCACGAACAAATTGGAGACGGGGCTTTGTTTTAAATACCGCAGTCTCTGGGCGCGGGCCGATTTGTTGTCTCATCCCGAGTTCTCTCCACCCGGACATGGCAGCACATCGTATTGTGAGACCGGGTTTGTTTGGGATGTGACCAAGCGGCATGATCTGGGCATGTTCCCCTATTTTGGCGATTGGGATTATTTTAACACACCGCCTGAATAAGCGATGAAGCCCTATTGCGAGGGCATGAATGACCTCGCTCAAATAAAAAGCCCGGTGAACCGGGCTGGGGCAACCCCGGAAAGGCTTGTTGTGGGAGCGGTGGGCTTTAGCCCGGCATTGGGATTGTTTCTGTGGAAAAAGGCTCAATTTACCGCAACGATGAGTGGTTCAATAAAAAAGCGCAGCCAATGGGTTGCGCTTTTTTATTGAACGTGTGGCAGTTTGTATGGAAATGATCGTTTGCCGTTATTAGGGGTGATTTTTAAAGGGGATATTAATTTAGAGATGTTGACCATTTTGGCGAAGGTATTCAAGGAGAATGTCGCATTCGATGTAATCCACACCCAGTTTAATGGCGTGGCAAAACCCTTTGAGGGTGTTTTCAGGGTATATGCCTGCCGCACCGCGATGGCCCACTACTTTGATCATTACTGTTTGCTCTCACACCCCGTGCTTCGCACAGGGATCAAAAGGCTCACGGAAAACGATGCTGCTGCGCATCCTTTTTGTTCAGTCTTCGGCCGAGACAAAAAGCCATCCGCTTTCGCGGGTGGTCGTTTACTCCAATCCCTTGAGCATGCCGTGTTCGTCTTCGGCGCCTCTGAGTTTTCCGGCATAGGTTTCAATGCTGGCATCGGCCTGTCCCAGGCGCTGGCTGAGCAGGGTAATCACATTTTGCAAAATTTTGATGTGCATGCCCTGGTCGGTTTTGAGTACCCCATTCAGATTTTGTTTGCTCACTGAAAAGCCCACCGATTTTTGTGTGGCCACAACGGTTGCAGACCGGGGCAAACCCGTTAACACACCCATTTCACCGCAGCAGGTGCCGGGCTGTATCTCACCCAGGGTCGTGCCCGTTTTTCCAACCGCTTTGAGGCGGCCCTGCAGCAAAATAAACATTTCCTGGCTGGGATCGCCCACCTGATAAATGATTTCGCTGGGCTGATAGGTTTGGGATGCGCAAACCTTGAGCAAACGCGCCACTTCTGTGGGGCTCAATCCTTTAAAAATCTGCAATTTGCTGACGATTTGCAAAAGGGTTTGGGCTTGTGAAGTTGCCATTTATATCTCCCTGCAAAAAACTACGGTCAACGGCCGGCTACGTGAATGGTTGAAAGACTGTGTGATGCCAGTGTTTTGGCAAGTGTTTTCCCTGTCAGGGGTTTGAGGGTTGGCCCCCATGGTTGTATGAGGGTAACCTTTTTACCCAGGGCATTGATGAGGTCGGGCAAGTCAAATGTGTTGAGTACACCGCGTGGCAGATTGGCCGCGGGCCATTCGACCAACGGGGTTTGTGTCCAGTCGTGATAAGACAGCGGCCCATTTTTTAATGTGACATCGGTTATGTTTGGGTGCAAAAATCCGGCAAAGAGGGCATGAACAGCACCCTGACCGCGTCCGTAGAGGTGAATTTTTTTTGCGCCTTCAAACACGAGCAGATCGAGCGTGGACAACACATCGTGGATGCGGCGGCCCAGAAAACTTTCACCTAAAAGCAACCCGTAACCATTGCACATGTAGTCGTTGCCATAGGGGTGAAACATGTCGCGTTCATCAGCAGATAACAATTCTCCCAGACCGCGCACATCGAGGGCATAAAGCGGGTGTTGTTTTTTGAGTGTTTTGGCCAGGGCATCTTCTTGAAGATCTGTTTCTGAAGCGATGTGTGGCAAATAGACGTGTATTTCCGATTCGACATCGAGCGTGTGAGAATAGGCGGGATTTTCGAGGCGTTTGCGCACAATGGTGCGTATGTTGCCGTCGGTTTCAACAGCATAACGGGCCAGGCGAACGCCGCCTTCGGTAACGGCGCGCAAACAGCGGTAGTGCGGCAAGGGGCGATTGGCAGACAGATTGAGGATGGTTTGAACGCGTTGCACGAGGTTGGATCTGGACAGCTTTTTGCGTTTTTGAGATAAAGCACTGGCCTGTTGTGCAATTTGTTTGTAAATGGGAATCGCTCCCTCGGGCACCACTTCGCCTGTGGGTGTGACATTGAGCTTATCGGGGCCGAGGGTTTCTGTTGTGGCGGTGATGCGTTGGATGCCCGAATGGCGGGCAAAAAATTGGACCATGGCCTCCTGATTGTGCTGGGAATAACCATGCCCTTGCGGGCCGATGAACAAATCGGTGTTTTGGGCAGGTGCACCTATGAGGTGATAAAAACGCGCCACATCGGCATAGGCATGTTTGAGGCCGCGACGGTCAAAAAAGTCGTAGGTTTGGCCGAGCAGCATGATGGGTTGCGGCGCACGGGCGATCAAAAAATCGGCCATATCAAGGCCAGCGCCGATCACACCGGGGGGATATTGTTCGGAATCGGCAGGCAATTCGTTTTCGAGGTTGGCCAGAAAAGTGGTGACAAAACAACTGGGCGCGGCCATGGTAAAGCGGGGTTCAACGGCCCAGATATAAGTGGTCATGGTGCCCCCGCCCGAATTGCCGGTGAGGCCCACACGGGTGGGATCAATTTCGGGGCGAGTGAGCAAATAGTCGAGGGCACGTTTGCCATCATAGGCACGCCAGGCCCCAAACCACTGGCCGATGAGTTCGAGCTGTTTGCCCATCATGTTGTGCGCATGTGTACAACTGCGCACACTTTCGCGGTTTTTGAGCGTAAAATATTGGTCGCGTTCGCCCTGATTGAACGGATCAAAGATGAACACGACAAACCCGGAATGTACCAGACGCTGGCAAAAGGCCTGATAAAGTGGCGCATTTTTACCATCGGCAGAATGTCCACAAGAGCCAATAACACCGGGGGCCGGGCCATTTAATTGGTTGGGCACATACAAATGCCCCGTGACTATACAGCCGGGACGGCTTTCAAAAAGGACTTTTTCGATGCGGTGGTGCGGGCGTTCAACCACGCCTGTGATGCGGGCGTTAAGCGGGGTTTTGTGCGGCCACGGGCGATAGGCTTTGTCAATGGCCTCTTGAACGGTTTCCTGGTAGGCAAGAGCCTGTTTTTTTGTGCGAATAGATGACAATTGTTTGGCGCGATCGTTGTTGATGGCGCGCACTTTGGCCACATAATCATCGAGCACCATGTGCCCATACCCATTTCGAGACATCACATTCCCCATTTGAAATTTTTGGTATCTGTAGATCTTCAGATAAAGATTTGAAATAAGTGGAAAACTGACGATGGACATGAAAACACGTTGGAACGGGCCTTAATCTGTCGTCAAAAATTCAAGTTTATTATCTGAAATACTATATAAGTACAATAACATGTTGCATTTAGAATTAATGATATTTTCCAACAATACAACGATTCATAGGAATTCGTCAACCGTTTTTTTATAAGATAACCCAAGTTATGAGTCATACGAGCGCAGGCCAATAAGTGCTGGATGGTCTCACCGTTCAATTTATATGGCAAATCTTTGGGGATGTGGGCAGAACGTTTTAACGTCTCACTTTTGAGTATTTGAGAGGATTTAAAGCCACAGGTTGCCAATAAGGGCATTTTTTCATAAATTGTAAAGTCTGTATCCGATTTTTGCAACATTTTATGCCAGGGTAATGGGTATGTCGGTGCTTGTTGACAATTTAAACCGGGTAAAGGATCGCATAACACAAGCGGCCCAGCGATCAGGGCGGTCGGCAGGGGATATCACGCTTATTGTGGTGAGCAAAACCTGGCCTGTTGATGTGATCCAGCAGGTGGTTGATGCCGGTGTGGTGGCGCTGGGTGAAAATCGCGTTCAAGAAGCGGAATCCAAGGTGGGGGCCATAGTAGGGAAGGTTTCATGGCACCTGATTGGGCATTTGCAACGCAACAAAGTCAAAACCGCTTTGTCGTTGTTTCATTTCCTGCATTCGGTTGACAGTTTAAAGATCGCACAGGAAATCAGTCACAAAGCAGCAGCTGATGGCATGATGGCACAGGTGCTGGTGCAGGTGAACACTTCGGGCGAAACCTCTAAATTTGGCGTGGCCCCTGATGCGGCCCTGGATTTGGTGGGACGCATTTCAGAAATGGATGGCATTGTGGTGAATGGGCTAATGACGATTGGGGCCTTTGTAACAGATTTAAAAATCGTTCGACGCAATTTTGAATTGCTCAGAACCCTTCGGGATCAAATTGAGGATGCGCATTTGCCGGGTGTTTCCATGGCGGAATTATCGATGGGAATGACCAGTGATTTTGAAGTGGCCATAGAAGAAGGTGCGACGATGGTGCGTGTGGGAACGGCCATTTTTGGAACTCGGGCGGCATAATTTATGATCTATCTTTTGCTGGATGCCTTTGTGCTGTTGCAAAAGGCGGTCGATTGGTTGTTAATCGCGCTGGTTATTGGCGTGGTGGTTCTGGTGCTGCTGCGCGTTTTGCTGTTGCAAATCAATCCGTTTGGCTGGTTGTCTTATTACGTTCGCCGGTTGACAGATCCCATGATCTGGCCCATCGCCCAGCACATGCCGGGCAATGCAAATGCGGCCCCGCTCATTTTGATTATCGCCACGCTGGTGGGGGCGTTCTTTTTTAAATGGATGTTGGCCGATGTGTTGACGGCACTGCGCGGGTTATTGTCTGGTGTGGATTCGGGCGATCTGTTGCAAATCATTGGCTGGGTGTTGTATGGTGTCGTGGCAGTTTTGTTGGTGTTGATTGTGGCTCGCATTGTGTTTTCATGGTTGCCTTTTATACGCGATGGGCGATTGATGTGGATGCTCTATCGTTTGACCGAACCGGTGATGGGGCCTTTTCGGCAATTGATTCCACCGCTGGGCATGTTCGATTTGTCGCCTATGCTGCTGATTTTTTTGCTGCAATTTGCTCAAAATGCCATTCGCAGCATTTTTGAGTTGCAGGTGTTGCAATGACTTGGGGGTGTTTATGAACATTACGCCGTTGGATATTCGCAAACAGGCTTTTCAACGCGCTTTTCGCGGGTATGATCCTGAAGAAGTACAGGCCTTTTTAGACATGCTGGCCGAAGAGTTTGAACGGCTCACCTACGAAAATGTTGAATTGCGTGAAAAACAAAATGCCCTTCAGTCGGAAGTGGACCATTTTAGAGCCATGGAACAGGCGCTTCAGGAAATGTTGCGCACTGCTCAGCAGGCAGCCGAAGAGGTCAAAGAAAATGGGCGCAAAGAGGCGCGGTTGATTGTGAAAGATGCCGAAATTCGGGGCAATCGCGCCATTGAAAAAGCCCGCGTGCATGTGCACGATATCCGTGCTGAAATTGTCGATTTGAAAAATCAGCGCGATTTATTTTTGGCGCGATTTCAGGCTCTGGTTCAGGCACAGGCCGATTTTCTGATGCAGTTGAAATTTTCAGATCCCGATGTGGTTCAAGAATCGGTGCCCGAAGTATTTGAGGAATCTGAAACAGATGAAGAAGGAGATGCTAATGCCTGAGGCACAACAGGTGGTTTGTCTGGGTGTGATTGGTGGGTCGGGTGTGTATCACATGCAAGGTGTGGAGGTGGTGACCGAACACGACCTTAACACACCGTTTGGAAACCCGTCGGATGTGGTGGTAGAAACGCGTGTTGGCAAACGCACGGTTTTTTTCTTGCCTCGCCACGGTCGCGGGCATGTGCTGTTGCCTTCAGAAGTGCCTTATCGGGCCAATGTGCATGCGATGAAACAATTGGGGGTAACACACCTGCTGGCGGTGAGTGCGGTAGGCATTATGCAAGATCATATCAAGCCGGGCGATATGGTGGTGCCCGATCAAATTTTTGACCGCACCAAAGGGGTTCGCCCCGCCACTTTTTTTGGCAATGGCATTGTGGGGCATGTGGGATTTGCCGATCCCTTTTGTGATGAATTGCGGCAACTTCTGATAACCTCGGCGCAACAGGTGAACACAACCGTGCACAACGGGGGAGCCTATATTTGCATGGAAGGGCCGCAGTTTTCAACGCGGGCCGAGTCGCATTTTTACCGCCGGGAAGTGGATGCCACCGTTATTGGCATGACGGCTTTGCCCGAAGCCAAATTGGCCCGCGAAGCCGAAATGTGTTATGCGATGCTGGCAATGGGCACCGATTACGATTGCTGGCATGAAGCCGAAGAAGATGTGTCTGTTGAGGCTGTGGTAAAAATTTTAAAGGCCAATGCCGAACGGGCCAACCTCATTGTTAAAACGCTGACTGAATTGTTGCCTGAAACATCGGAATGTGGCTGTTTGAATGCGGCGCAATTTGCCATTATTACAGCTCCCGATGCCATCTCCCAATCGGTTAAAGATCGGTTGCGCGTGTTGTATGGCAAGTATTTTCAATGAACAATGAACAAAAACCATAAAACAGCTTTAGAGTCTTCCTCTCTGTTGTTTTTTTGACTGTTGATGATGATACAAATTGACGATAGCTGGTATAAACGTCCTGAGGGTGTGCCAGAAGGGCAAACAGCAGGCGGCGTGGTGGTGCGCAAAGGTGCAGATGGACTGTGGATTGCACTGGCACAGGAGAAGATTTACCATTCCTATGTGTTACCCAAAGGGCATGTCGAAACAGGTGAAAGCATTGTGGCGGCTGCACGGCGAGAAATTGCCGAGGAAGTGGGGGTGTCGGATCTGGTGCTGGTTGAAAAATTAGGTGTTAAAACACGGCTGGATTGTCAAAAAACCGAGTGGAAAATCACGCATTATTTTTTGTACACCACGCAACAAACCGATACGCATCCCACCCATGTGGAACAACACGAGACCATGCATTGGCTACCAATAGAGCCAATTCCGCCATTTTTTTGGCCAGAACAGCGGGGGCTATTGATACAACATGTTGATCGCATCAAATGGGCCGTAAACAGACGGCAAAAATAGATGAGAAGTGGAGGCAGATGTGAACAGGCCTTCCGTCTCAGGGTGTATCTTCGGGGACTGGATTCATTTTGGCAAAATTACATGGAGATATAAAATGACCGAACAGGATTTGGCGTATTTTAAGGCGATGCTGGAAGAGAAGCGATTGTCGATAATGCGGGATCTTGGCGTGTTGCAAACACACTCGATGAAAACCACTTCGGCAGATTCATCCGGGGATTTGACTTATTCGGATCACATGCCCGATTTGGGCAGCAGTGCTATGGAGCGCGAAAAGGCTTTTATGTTTGCTTCGCGCGATGGGGTCTATCTGTCACAAATTGAAGCAACGCTTGAGCGCATTGCAGCAGGAACGTTTGGCATTTGCCGCGATTGTCAGTGCGAAATTCCAAAGGCTCGTTTAGAAGCGGTGCCCACCACGCAGGTCTGTGTGCCCTGCAAAGAATCCAAACAGGCGCAGCAGCGCAAATCGGCGTAACGATTTCTGGATATTTAGGCATTGATGCTTTTCATTTTTCACTGGAGTTGATGTGCGGTCTTTATGGATTACAGGTGTTGCACTGTTGCTGGACCAAATCAGCAAGGAATGGGTGCGGCGCACCATGTTTGAAGGTGAATCAATTCCAATATTGGGCGATTTTTTGCGGTTCACCTATATCCACAATCCGGGGGCTGTGTTTGGGCTTCGACTGGGCAATCCCTATGTGCATTTGGCTTTAGCTGGGGTTGCACTTGTTGTTGTGTGTGTACTTTTGTGGCGATTGC
>CAXNEV010000118.1:0-9152 GCA_964200925.1 Candidatus Latescibacterota bacterium
CGCCTCAATGGCTTTTTTTCGGTGTTCAGCATCAGGCGAGTTAATATTGAGTTTGTTGACCAGCAAAATAGGTTGGGCTCCAAAAGCCACGTCCATGTGGGCTGCGATGAGCAACTCGCGAGCCTGGGCACGCACTTTGACATCTTTCATGTGGGTTACTTCAACCACTTGGAAATAAGGGTCTGATGCAATTTTCTCAAGGGTTTCGACAATAGGGCCTTCGCCGCCAATACAGGCTTTGTAGGCCATAAAATGCACGATGCCGATGCGTGCGTAATTTTGGATGGGTTCAACCATGAGCAGGAACTCCTTTCTGTGTGGCCGCATTCATCGTGGGGCTTGGTACAAAATGCGGTACAAATGAATGAAAAAACACGGGCGAAAAATAGCAAAGGGTTGAGGCTTTGTCAATCTACAAATGCTCTTATCCCCGAATTTTTATAAAGTTAAGTGCATTTTATACTTGACTTGAAATGTGCCATCATATATCTTAAACGGCCTGAAAAATAACCGGGTGGGGAGTTACCTAAGCGGCCAACAGGGGCAGACTGTAAATCTGCTGGCTTATGCCTTCGGTGGTTCGAATCCGCCACTCCCCACCATTTTTATCCCCTCGTAAGGAGGGGTTTGTCGTTTTAAAGGAACCTATTGTGAGACTTTGGATTTAAGCAAAAAAATCTTGACCTCAATTATCCTTTTTAATATATTGCCAAGTCTCGATACTACGGGTTTCTTGTTGTTAGTGATCCTTCCGCGTTAAATGAAGTTGTTTTGTATATGGGCGGGAATAGCTCAGCTGGCTAGAGCGTCAGCCTTCCAAGCTGAATGTCGCGGGTTCGAATCCCGTTTCCCGCTCCAGAACTTTCGCGTTTTAGGGTGCCCATGTAGCTCAGTTGGTAGAGCACCTCCTTGGTAAGGAGGAGGTCACCGGTTCAATCCCGGTCGTGGGCTCCATTCCCTTTTGTGGTAGGTCAGTAGCTCAACTGGTAGAGCATCGGTCTCCAAAACCGAGGGTTGCGGGTTCAAGTCCTGCCTGGCCTGCCATAATTTGACTTTGTGGTTCTGAATTCATGCTTGATACTCGTGAAACAGAACACTTCAATTTGAGTATAATGCGATGTTCGGGAAAATCGCTCAATTTATTCAAGAAGTTCAGTCCGAGATGGGCAAAGTTACTTGGCCTACTCGGGATGAACTGAAATCGTCGACCACCATTGTGCTTGCACTATCTGTGACGTTGGCGGTCTTTATTTTTGTGGTCGATTATATTCTGGCCGGCATTATGGATCTGGTGCTGATCTAAAACTGCCAGTTTTTTTAGCCAAAGAGATGCGTTATGCCGATGAAGTGGTATGTTGTTCACACTTATTCCGGGCACGAGAATAAGGTTAGAAGCTATATAGAAAATGCCAAAGTCAATTCTGGCGTTGATGCTAAAATTGGGCGAATTGTCGTCCCCACCGAAGAAGTTGTTGAAATGAAGGATGGGCGCAAAACGACATCGTTAAAGAAATTTTTGCCAAGTTATTTGCTGGTTGAGATGGATCTTGACAAAGAGTCCCTTTATTTTGTGACCAATGTACCTGGGGTAACCAGTTTTGTGGGGCCTGGTCGCAAACCTCAACCCTTGCGCGAAGACGAAGTCAATCGCATTTTAGGTCAAATTGAACGGCGTCCTGTTGAAGAAAAGGAAGATATTCCCTATCAAATTGGTGATCGTGTCAAAGTTATAGACGGGCCATTTAGCGATTTTATTGGGCTTGTTGATGATGTCAATCCGGAAAAAAGAAAAATTAAAGTGATGGTAAGCATCTTTGGCCGCAATACGCCGGTAGAATTAGATGTGTTGCAGGTTGAAACCGCCGTGGAATCGTGATTGAGAGGCAGCGATGGCAAGAAAAATTTTAAAGATAATTAAATTGCAAATTCCAGGGGGGCAAGCCACGCCCACACCACCTGTTGGTCCAGCTTTGGGGCAGCACGGTGTCAATATTATGGAATTTTGTAAAGCTTTTAATGCGCAAACTCAGGATCGACAAGGTTTGATTATTCCCGCCTTGATCACAGTTTATGCAGATCGCAGCTTTTCATTTGAGCTCAAAAGCCCACCAGCGGCTGTGTTGCTTAAAAAAGCTATCGGGCTTGAACGCGGCTCTCCTGAGTCTAATCGCACCAAGGTTGGCAAAGTGACTCAAGATCAGTTGCGGGAAATTGCCAAAATCAAAATGAATGATTTAAATGCAAGCAGTATAGAGTCGGCCATGCGCATGGTTGCAGGCACAGCGCGCAGCATGGGTCTGACAGTTGAAAATTGACGCAGGAGGATAAAATGGCTCGACAAACAAAATACACAAAAATGGCGGTTGAACTTTTTGACCGGCAAGCCCAATATCCCCTGTCGGAAGCCGTGGGGATTCTGAAAAAAATGCCCTCGCGCAAATTCGATCAAACCGTTGAATTGACGTTTCGTCTGGGCGTTGATCCACGCCATGCCGACCAACAGGTTCGCGGCACGGTTTTGTTGCCACATGGGCTTGGAAAAACGGTTCGTATTGTCGTATTTGCCAAAGGTGAGCAGGCAGCAGCAGCAGAAGCTGCAGGGGCCGACGTGGTTGGGGCCGAAGATCTGGTAAAAAAGGTCAACGATGGTTGGATCGAATTTGATGTGGCAATTGCAACCCCCGATATGATGGGACAGGTTGGTCGATTGGGCCGTGTGTTGGGTCCTCGCGGCTTAATGCCCAATCCTAAAAGTGGCACCGTAACGCCCGATGTGGCCCGAGCCGTGCAAGAAGCCAAGGCCGGTCGTGTTGAATTTCGGGTTGATAAAACCTCCAATGTGCATACGCATGTGGGGAAAGTATCTTTTGACGAAAACCGCCTAATCGAAAATGCGCAAGCATTGATTGAAGCCGTTGTGCGTGCCAAACCGGCTGCTGCAAAAGGCCAGTATATGCGCTCGGTTACCCTGTCTTCTACAATGGGGCCGGGCATTCGTCTGGACCGCACAACAATAGGCAATTGATCAAAAAAAGCGCACCCACCGTAGGAAGGAATGACCATGCCAACGCCCGAAAAAGTGGCTGTAGTCGATGAACTGACCGCGTTGTTGAAAAAAGCAAAAGGGGTCTATTTGACAGATTTTAGCGGTCTTGATGTGCCCGCAATTACCCAATTGCGCAAGCAGTTGCGCCAAGAAGATATTTCATATCTCGTGGTCAAAAATCGTTTGGCTAAATTGGCTGTAAAAGAAGCTGGAGTTGATGGTCTCCACGATATGCTGGTTGGGCCAACAGGACTGGTATGCTCGCAAACAGATGCTGTGGCCCCTGCTCGGTTGTTGACGAAATTTGCCGAAACCAAGCAAGGAAAACCTGTCATCAAAGCCGGATATATCGAAGGCCGGGTTTATGTCAATAATCAGCTTGAAATGCTGGCAAAATTGCCGCCGCGCGAAATATTGTTGGCCCAAATGGTCACGGCCATGCAAAGTCCAATCGCCGGATTGGTTTTTACGCTCAATGGCATTTTGCAAAAACTGGTTGGCACACTTCATGCCATTGCCGAAAAGAAAAAAGAAGAAGGTGGTACTGCCACCGAATAACGCCCATATGGGCATTTATGAATTGTCAATTCATCCATTTAAATCCCTATAGCAGGACGGAGGACACACCATGGCGGTCGAGTCGATAATTAGCGAAATTGAAAAGCTCTCGGTGCTCGAATTGGCCGAACTGGTCAAGGCATTAGAAGCAAAATTTGGCGTAACAGCACAAGCCGCTGTTGTGGCAGCACCTGCAGGCGGTGGGGCTGCAGCACCAGCAGTTGAAGAGCAAACCGAATTCAATGTAATTCTTTCTGCGAGTGGCGACAAAAAAATTCAGGTTATTAAAGTTGTTCGCAGCATTACCAACCTGGGTCTTAAAGAAGCCAAAGCTTTGGTTGATGGAGCGCCAGCTCCGGTCAAAGAAGGTGTTTCAAAGGAAGAAGCCCAGCAGGTCAAAAAGGAACTGGAAGAAGCAGGTGCGGTGGTGGAAATCAAGTAAGACCGCTATGTGGTTGTTTTTCGTAGCGCCCCTATCCGTAACTGATTGTTAGCCTTCCAGCACAGGAGCGTGAGCCCTTGGCAGATAAAGGATTTATTGAGAGGAAGTCTTACGGAAAGATTACATCTGCAATCGAAATGTCAAATCTGCTGGATCTCCAGACAGATTCCTATGATTGGTTTTTGCAGAAGGATGTACCGCCTGGAGAGCGCAAAAAACAGGGCCTCCAGGCGGTCTTCCATCGTATCTTTCCGATTACTGACGTCCACAATATCTATTCACTTGAATTTGTAGATTACTCTGTCGGTACACCCAAATACGACGTAGGAGAATGCATAGAACGCGGTACAACTTATGCCGCGCCGTTGCGGGCGACTTTGCGATTGATTTCCCGTGAAAAACAGGGCGATAGCGAATCGCGTGTTAAAGACATTGTTGAACAAACAGTGTTTTTGGGCGAATTGCCTTTAATGACAGAAGAAGGCACATTTATTGTCAATGGTTCAGAGCGCGTGATCGTAAGCCAGTTGCATCGTTCTCCGGGCGTGTTTTTTGATGATACCATTCATCCCAATGGCAAACGCCTGTATTCGGCGCGCATCATTCCCTACAAAGGGGCTTGGCTTGAATTTAGCCTCGATATCAATGACATCATGTATGTCCACATTGACCGGAAGCGCAAGTTGACGGTTACCACATTTTTGCGTGCGCTGAGTTATGGCAAAAGCGAAGAGATTTTGGGCATCTTTCACGGTGACACCGAAACCAAAGTTAGTGAAGAAATAGTTGATGCTATTCTCACAGAAGATGTGGTTGATCAAAAAACGGGCGAGGTGATCATTGAGGCCTATACCACACTGACTGAAGAGCATATTATAACGCTCCGAGAAAAGAAAATAAGTAAAATTGTTGTTATGGACGTCGATCCTGAAAATGACGGCCAGATTATCTCAAATACGCTTGCAAAAGATCCTTGCGACAATGAAGCAGAAGCTTTGTCGCGCATTTATAGCCTGTTGCGTCCTGGTGATCCACCCAATATTGAAACCGCTCGTGGGTTGTTAGAGCGCCATTTTTTCAGCCCTCGCCGGTATCATTTGGGCGCGGTGGGGCGCTATCGCATTAACCAGCGACTGAACATGGATATTCCGCTGGAGTTTACCACGCTGTGTATTGACGATTTTATTAAAGTTATCCAATACATGCTCAGTTTGGCATTAGGTGACGGGTTCACAGACGATATTGATCATTTGGGCAATCGGCGTGTGCGATCTGTTGGGGAACTGCTTTCAAACCAATTTTCGATTGGGTTGGCTCGCATGTCGCGCACCATCAGAGAACGCATGAGTCTTCGCGATTCTGATCAATTAACGCCGCACGATCTGGTGAATGCACGCACGGTTTCAACGGTGGTTCAAGCATTTTTTGGCAGCAGTCAGTTGTCTCAGTTTTTACAGCAAACAAACCCACTTGATGAATTGACGCACAAGCGCCGGTTGTCGGCACTTGGGCCTGGGGGGCTTACAAGGGATCGCGCCGGATTTGAAGTGCGCGATGTGCACCATACCCATTATGGGCGCATTTGTCCCATTGAAACCCCTGAAGGGCCCAACATCGGGTTGATTGCTTCTGTGGCAACTTATGCCAGAGTCAATCCTTTTGGTTTTTTGGAAACCCCATATCGGGTGGTTGAAAATGGCAAAGTAACTGAAGAAATTCGGTATTTGCCAGCAGATCTTGAAGACCGTCACACCATTGCACAAGCCAATGCGCCCATCGACAAAAACGGCAAATTTCAAGACAGTGTGGTGCAAGCCCGTCGTCGAGGAGATTTTCCGATCGTTGGGCCAGAGATGGTCGATTATATGGACGTGTCGCCGTTTCAACTGGTCAGTGCGGCTGCCGGATTGATTCCTTTTTTAGAACACGATGATGCAAACCGGGCACTGATGGGTTCTAACATGCAACGGCAAGGTGTGCCTTTGCTTAAAACCGATGCCCCCCGTGTAGGGACTGGTCTTGAACGCAAAGTTGCGATCGATTCCAAAGCGGTGGTTGTAGCGAAAAATGCCGGAACAATCACCTATGTGAGTGCCAATAAAATCACAGTCAAACGGCGAAAAGTGCGCAGTGCGGATGCTCTTGATTTAACCGATGAAGATGTCTATCGGTTGACCAAATTTAAGAGATCCAATCAAGACATGTGCATTAATCAAAGGCCACTGGTGCGTGTTGGAGATAAGGTTGAAGAAGGGGAAGTATTGGCCGATGGCAGTGCCACAGATCGCGGCGATTTGGCTTTGGGTGCCAATGCTCTGGTCGCTTTTATTTCCTGGAATGGCTATAATTTTGAAGATGCCATTATTGTGTCTGAGCGGTTGATTAAAAAAGATATATTTACATCTATTCATATTGAAGAATACGAACTGCAGGTGCGCGATACCAAACGCGGAACGGAAGAAATCACACGTGAAATTCCAAATGTGAGCGAGCAAGCCGTTCGAAATCTCGACGATTACGGCATCATTCGCGTAGGAGCCGAGGTTAACCAGGGCGACATTCTGGTTGGAAAAGTAACCCCGAAAGGGGAAACAGAATTATCGCCAGAAGAGCGTTTGTTGCGCGCTATTTTTGGTGAAAAAGCTGGTGATGTGCGTGATGCGTCACTTAAAGCGCCACCAGGTATGGATGGTGTGGTGATGGATCGCAAGGTGTTTTCGCGAAAAGACCGCGACGAAAAAACGCGGAAAGAAGATCGCGATAAAACCAATGCTGCCAAAAAACAGGCTGCTGAAAAAATTGCATCGATCAAACGCAGCCGCGATCAACAAATTCTGACTTTGTTGGATGGCAAAAAAATTAACACCCTGCGCAATATTGAAGATGGGGCCGTTGTGGTTCGCGCAGGTACCCTGTTTAATGAAAAGTTGATTGAAAAACTCGATCTGGGTGTTTTGCGGCCCGATGAAGAATGGTGTGACAGCCCGGCCACAAGCCAAAGGGTTGAACGACTCATAGAACTGGCCGTTCACCTGATTCGCCAGGCTGAGGAAGGATTAGAACGCGAACTTGAAAAGATCGCACGTGGTGATGAATTGCCACCAGGCATTGTGCAGTTGGTCAAAGTTTATATTGCCCGCAAACGCAAGTTGATGGTGGGCGATAAAATGGCTGGTCGTCACGGCAATAAGGGCGTGGTTTCCATCATTGTGCCTGAAGAAGATATGCCCTATCTACCTGATGGTACTCCGATTGATTTGGTTTTGAATCCTTTGGGGGTGCCATCGCGCATGAATTTGGGGCAGATTCTCGAAACGCACCTGGGGTGGGCAGCCGAAAAATTGGGTATTCATGTGGCTTCGCCTGTTTTTGATGGGGCAAGTTTAGAGAATATTCAAGTCCTTTTGCGAGAGGCCAATTTGCCAGAGCATGGCAAGAGTTTGTTGTTTGATGGAAAAACCGGAGAGCCATTTGACAAAGAAGTCATGGTGGGCATAATTTATATGATGAAGCTGTCGCACCTGGTCAGCGATAAAATTCACGCGCGTTCTATTGGACCCTATTCGCTGGTGACACAACAACCGCTGGGTGGCAAAGCCCAGTTTGGCGGACAGCGTTTTGGCGAAATGGAAGTCTGGGCGCTTGAAGCGTATGGTGCTGCACATATGTTGCAGGAAATGTTGACTGTTAAATCCGATGATGTTGCGGGCCGATCCAAGATTTACGAAGCGATCGTGAAAGGGGAAAATCCGCCAGAACCAGGCGTACCTGAATCTTTTAACGTGCTGGTAAAAGAGCTGCAAAGTCTCTGTCTGGATGTGGTTCTCGAAAACGCCCAATTAGACTAATTGGCGTGTTTTTACACTGATCGCAAAAGGGGGTAATTTTCGTGGCTGATACCAACTTGACCAATCGACCCTTGGACTTTAATTCCATTCGCATTCAATTGGCTTCGCCAGACACTATTCGGGGTTGGTCGCGAGGCGAAGTAACCAAACCTGAAACCATTAACTATCGATCTTTTAAACCCGAGCGAGATGGGCTGTTTTGTGAGCGCATTTTTGGTCCTGTAAAAGACTGGGAATGTCATTGTGGCAAATACAAACGAATTCGTTATCGGGGTGTTATTTGTGATCGGTGCGGGGTTGAAGTCACACAGTCTAAGGTGCGTCGAGAGCGGTTGGGGCACATTGAACTGGCAGTATCGGTAACTCACATTTGGTTTTTTAAATCGCTGCCGTCGCGCATGGGTTATTTGCTGGATACGTCTATTCGCAATCTTGAGCGCATCATTTATTACGAATCTTATGTGGTTCTCGATCCCGGAGATGCCCCGGATCTTAAGTTCAAAGATTTACTCACAGAGGATGAAGTGATTGAACTTGAGGAAAAAGGGCACAAATTCAAAGTAGATATGGGGGCCGGTGCCATTAAGCAACTGCTGGATGCCATCGACATTGAAGAATTGTCGGCCGAACTGCGGACGCAGGCACGCATGGAAACTTCTGTACAGCGAAAACAGGAAGCGCTCAAACGCTTAAAAGTTGTAGAGGCTTTTCGGCAATCGGACAATCATCCGGCTTGGATGGTATTGGATGTCATTCCGGTTATTCCACCTGATTTGCGTCCTTTGGTACCGCTTGAAGGGGGTCGTTTTGCGACATCGGATTTGAACGATCTGTATCGGCGTGTCATCAACCGCAACAATCGGTTGAAAAAACTTATCGAGATCAAAGCGCCCGAAGTGATTTTGCGAAATGAAAAACGCATGTTGCAAGAAGCCGTAGATGCGTTGTTTGACAATGGACGTCGGTCTCGTGCTGTGCGTGGTGATGGCAACCGCTCGCTCAAATCCCTATCCGATTTGCTCAAAGGCAAACAAGGGCGGTTTCGTCAAAATTTGCTGGGCAAGCGCGTCGATTATTCGGGTCGATCAGTCATTGTGGTCGATCCCAACATGCGGTTATATCAATGTGGGTTGCCCAAACACATGGCCTTGGAATTGTTCAAGCCTTTTATCATTCGCCGATTAGAAGAAAAAGGGCTTGTACAAACTGTTAAAAGTGCCAAAAAATTGGTCGAACGTGAACGCCTTGAGGTCTGGGA
>CAXNEV010000119.1:0-9147 GCA_964200925.1 Candidatus Latescibacterota bacterium
GCAGACCCACCGCGAGGGGAGAGTAGGTCATAATGCCCAGGCCAAAGCGGTCGGCCACGGGCATGAGGTCGGTTTCCATTTTGTAGCGTTCAAGTAAGTTGTAGGGATTTTGGATACAGGCATAGGGGGCATAGTTGCGGCGGTCGGCAATCCAGAGGGCCTCCACAAGCAGAGACCCGGTGTGGTTGCAGCAGCCCACATAACGCACTTTGCCCTGTTGAACAAGCTGATCCATTGCGCGCAGGCTTTCTTCAAGGCGTGTTTCGGGATCGATGTTGTGCAACAAGTAAATGTCGATGTAGTCGGTTTGCAGGCGTTTGAGGCTGCGTTCGGCTTCGCGCATGATGTGAAATGCCGAAAGGCCTTTGTCGTTTGGGCCTTCGCCAATGGGGCTCCAAACTTTGCTGGTAATGATGAGGTTGTCGCGTTTGTTTTTGACAACATTGCCCACAATGGTTTCAGATCGGCCCCGACCATAATAGTTGGCACAGTCAATGAAGTTGCAGCCCAGATCAATGGCGCGTTCGAGCACATGGGCACAGGTTTGGTCATCGGCATGGGCGCGAAACCCAGTGCCCAAACACAGGCGCGAAACTTTGACACTGGCACCTGCGCCGAGGTTGCAGTATTCCATGATATTTATTCCTTTGGTTTGGTGTTCGGGTTACTGGGTGACATAAATGGGACTGGACCACGCGCGATGGCGATCGTTTTGGGTGATGCGCACCCAGTAGGCATGTTCGTCTGTTAATGGCGTGTAATCGGTAAAAGACAGAGTCACAGATTTGGGGTTGTTTTTGCAGGGTGCCGGACCGATTTCCACGCGGCGGTTGGTTTCTCCAGCGTCAACAACGAGGGCGACACGTTGCATTTGTGAAAATGTGCAAGAGAAAGTACAGGGTTCACTCCAAAAGTGGAACCGGGTGCTCGGTTCCACTTTTGGAGTGAAAGTGAAGCCCATATCGTTGCCTGCGGTGGCCGATGTCCAGGTGATCTGGGTGTTGTTCGTTTGGCAAACGGTGTCGAGTGGGCTTTGCCATGCAATGGGGTGGATGTCTAACAGAGTTCCGCTGTCGATTTGGAGATGGCCATTCCAGAAAAGGCGCTGATCGGCTGCGGTGCCTTGTGTTTTTGCACCTCCCCAGAGCACGCGCAAACGATTGGGGTCGTATTGTTGGGTTTGCCATGTGCTGATGATTTTTGTGTCTTTGAAGAAGTCGATGCGTTCGATGGGGGCGGTGCCGTGTACTTCAACGGTGATTGTGGGAGATTCATTCAGGGTGATAACACTGCCCATCGGGTGGTTTTGAATGTGAACGTCAAGGAGGATGCGTGCGCCAGTGGTGCCGTAACAATGGCGGTTGAAAAAGGCGCTGAAAAGCGCATCTTGTGTGAGGGCATGTGCAGTGACGGCGGTGAGGCCGTTGTGTACGTTTCGCGTAACACGTCTGCCGGGGCCACACGCACCGGGCCGTCCCATGACACCGTCAGTGCCTGCGGTGATGCCCACTTTGTAACCGTGCTGAATGGCATCAAAAACAAACCATTCGGAGGTGGCGTGTGTGGAATGGATTTCAAAGAGCGGTTCAATTTCAGGGGCGTGGTAGTCGAGGTTGGTGGGTCGCCCGCCAACGTGGAGGTTGAGGAGCACATTTTTGTGTTTGAACGCGTTGAGGAATTCAGGTGCGCGGCGCAAGTCGGGTTCGGGGTCGGGATTATGTTCGGTGAAGAAGCGGTCTGAGCGGCGCAATTCGGGTTCGTCGGAACGGTAAAGGACATTGCGATCGCCTCCATCCGGGGTAAGCGGACTCCATTCGCAGCCCAAGAAGGCGATAAAGTGACCTTCGGCATTGTATTTGGGGGTGATCTGACGAATGTGTTCCCAGAGGGTGCCCGTGATGTAGTGGTCGTTGGCTTGTTGCGAGGTGAATTGCAAAGCGGCCACATCGCGTGCATAAGCGTAGTGGTGATCGAGGGTGCCTGCGCCACATCCGATTTCCGATTGACCTGCGTGTATATCGCCCCAATAGATGCGATGTTTGGGGGCGTTGGCGTGTATTCGGGTGGGGTTGCTTTGGGTTTTGAGCGGGTCTGATTCGGCGTGGAGTTCGCAGATGCCGGGGATTGTGTAGGTAACAGGGTATTCCCATACGGGATAGTTTGGGTTGAGACCGGGTGTGCCAACCTGTATGCCTTCGCCGTGGAGGATTGGTGCAGCAATGGGTGTGGCATTTTCCCAAGCATCGATGGCGCGCACGCGCACGGTGTGCGTTTCTCCAACAGCAACTTCGGCAGGTGCAATGGCGATGAGGCGATGGGGTGGGCCTGCGGTGATGGTGAAGCGCGGGGGATCGATGAGGCGTATCCACTGGTTGCTGTTGTCGGGATTGATGAGAAACAGGAAGTAGCCATCGGATGTGGCAAAGGTGGGCGATTGCCAGTTGGTGAGGGTGAGGGTGATAATGTCGCCTTGAGACAGGGTGCCCTGTGTGACATGCAGGTCGATGTCGTGATGCCAGGGATTGAGCCCCCCACGCGGTTCGTATTGTGTTTGGATATGCACATGTTCGGGTGATTGGACGGTGAGGTGATTGGGTGTGTTGGGATCGTTTTGTTGAAGGTTGGCCCAGTCAAAAGGCCAACGCCAGGCGATGCGCAATCGCGCGTTGGGTTGCCAGGGGGTTTTGCCCAGGATGAAATGGAACGCGATGGTAACGGGTTCTCCAGCGACAATGGCGTTGGGCATGTCGATTTCGGCGCGGCCATAGAGGCGTTTGCGTTCATCTAAAGGCAGATCAAAAAGGTGATGAACGTGCCCTTTGTTGGGTTCGCCTGTGGATTTGGATGCGGCAACAAGTTGTGCATCGGGTGACATCATGAAAATCAATACCGGGTTAAGGGTTCATCCAGAAATAAGGTGCCGGTTTTGCGAACCAGTGGGTGCCGCGAAGCGGCAAGATTCCCGCAGGGAATGCACCGAAGGTGCCCCGCTGCTCACGAACGAAGTGAGTCATCTGCGAATCTGCGGGTGCGCGAAGCGCAAGTTCCCGCAGGGAACGCACCGAAGGTGCCCCGCTGATCACGAGCGAAACGAGTCATCTGCGAATCTGCGAATCGCCCATTCGTCTATTCGTCTATTCGTCTATTCGTCTATTCGCCTTTGTCATTTCTATTTGAAACACTCTCTCATTTTTTTTAAAACGTCAAGAGAAGACGATAGGTTTGCCGATCCATTCTTTGGGTTGTTGCACGCCCATTAGCTGGGTGACTGTGGGCGCAATATCGGTGATGTGAACGGGTTGTGTGATGGTGTGTTTGGGTATGCCGGGGCCTTTGATGACAAAGGGCGTGGTCATGTCTTCGTCGCTGTCGGTGCCGTGTGTTTGGGCGTGGCCGCCGTGATCAGCCGTGACAATGACTGCGGTGTCGCCGGGCACAGCCGAGAGAATGGTTTGAATGCAGCGGTCGGCATCACCAATGGCTTTGATGTAGGGATCAGACATCCAACCGTGGTTGTGCCCGGCCGTGTCGGTGTGGCCAAGATAGACAAAGGCAAATTGAATGTCGTTTTCCGACAGCACACGCGCGGCCTGATCGGCAAGGGCATAATCGCCGACGCTGTTGGGTATAAAATCGTTGCGCATAAAAACGGCAAAATCGAGAGACCCCGGCCGGGCCAGATCGCGCAGTTCTTCCCAGTTGTAAAAAAAGGCGGTGGTTTTGCCTGCTGCATGTAAAACATCGACAAGGCCAGAAACAGGACGCGCCATCGGCATCCATGTGTTAGTCGTAATGCCGTGGCGACCGGGTTCAACCCCGTGGAAAAGGGAGGTGTGACACGGTAAGGTGACAGAAGGCATGACCGTGCGTGCTTTAAAGGTGTGTGCGCCTTCGGCAATGAGCCGGTCGATGGTGGGTGTATTGGCCTGTTGCAACCCATCGGGTCGCATGCCGTCGATGACAAAAAGGATGAGATGAGTGATCATAGTTTTTGGAATCCATTTTTTGGATAATTTTATTGATGCGACCAGTACCAGTTGAGAACGTGTTGATGGTGGGTCGGCACGGGTTTGTCCGAGATTTCGGCTGGACTGAGAAACTGAAAGGCAATGCCTTCTGAAAGCACGGCCTGGTCGAGTTCGGTTGAAACGGGGTAATGAAAAACATGTGCAATGCCGAGGGCGGGAAATTCAAAGGACTGCAAAAAGGTCAGGTGTTCGGGTGACAGGATCACGGCGAGTTCTTCGTGTATTTCGCGCAAAATGGTTTCCTGCGGGGTTTCACCGGGTTCGGACCACCCGCCAAAAAGGCCCCATTTGAAATTGTCATCGCGCAATTGCATGGCAATGCACCCATCAACGTTTTCAAAGATGATCGATGCGCCTTCACGAAGATTTGTTTTCATGGCCGACCGATTGATGGGATTGCCGATTTTGTGCGGATATACAAGTTATGACATGGTTTTTTTGACGCCAGTAAAAATTTTGGGGTCATGGTAAACAATACAGCCGATCTGGTTACTCCGCTCTTTCTTTTGAACTTGACAAGAAATGAGCATTTGCCCGAAATTATCATCTCATTTTTCATAAGGCATTCTGCTTGCGGCTTTTGATGCGCAACAGATGTGTCTGTTGATCTCCTTCAACATTATTTTCACAGAAAGCAGATCTTATGCCTGTTGTTCAAGATATTCTGGTGTTGTATCAGACCACCCCTGCCCTGGATGCAAAACCTGCCGCATGGGCTTATTACGAAGCCTCCAGGGGACCGGTGCGCGATCTTGTTGAGGAAAGTGAACCGCCCTATCCCACAGCTATGGCGGCCATGCGCGATGGATGGCAGGTGATTCAACTGCCAGAACTCAAACACCGTTCACCTACCGATGGATATGAATTGGGCCCATTGCCCTACCAGATTGTTCTGTCGAAATTTAATGAGTTACAAAAAGAGGAGACTGGATCATGAAAGAGCATCTGATTTCGTCGAAAGATATGGCGCGGTTTGTTGCCTCGGGTTATCTCAAGTATGAAGACATGGTTCCCAAAGATTTGTGCGCAGCATGTGTTGAAGAGATGCGCAACAACAAGGGATATCTGGACGTGGGCACCCCTTTTGAAGAGACATGGCCCAAGGGCACGGCTTTGGGCGAGGCTTTTCGGTTGCCCAAAGTCAAAGGATTGATTCATTCACTGGTTGGCCCCGATTCGCTCTACGATCACCATGCGGCGCATCTGGTGAAAGCCAATCAGACCAAAGGGCCGGATATGCACCAGGATTCGGTGATTGATTTTCGGCCCAATTATTTTGACATTCAGTTGTCGTTTTTTCCAACAGACACACCCGATGAGATGGGGGGCACATTTCTGGTGCCGGGTACGCATTTTCGCAATGTGCGCACAGGAGAAATTCGCATTTACCACCACATGATCGGCAAGATCTGGGCAAATTGCTCGGCAGGGGCCATTTATGTGTGGAATACACGCGTGTGGCACGGTGCGCGCAGCAACCACACCAATCAGGATCGTTTTATGTACAAGCTGCGGTTAAACCCAACACGACCGCAGGTTCGCCTTTTTGATACTTCGGATATGGACGATCCTGAAATCGGCCGCATTCTCAACACCAACCACGGCTGGGAAGGCAACGATCACCGCTATGAACTAATGCAGCGCGTGAAGTTGTGGCGTTTTGTTTCCGACCAACCGGACTACGATCTGGGTGAGCGGTTTTTGCGGCGCATCGAATATAATCCAACCCAAAAGACGGCCTGAAAGAAGTTTGTCGATTTTATTGGACATAAAAAACCGGGTGACATTTTCGATTCACCCGGTTTTTTATGTCCTTTTAAATGATTCATACTGGAATAATTTGCGATTCCATATCTTTGGGGGTTTCGGTGAGGATTTCGCAGCCGGTTTCGGTGACCACAACGAGGTCTTCAATGCGAATGCCTCCCCAGTCGGGCAAATAGATGCCGGGTTCAACGGTGATAACCATGTTCTTTTTGATGGGGGCATCGGTTGCCCGAACGGAAAAACTCGGTGCTTCGTGAATGTTGAGGCCCACACCGTGCCCAAGGCCGTGGCCAAAATGGTCGCCGTATCCAGCCTGTGTGATGAGGTCGCGAGCCAGGGCATCGATTTCGCGGCCATTGGGGCCGGGTCGAATGCCTGATAGGGCGGTTTTTTGTGCGCGCAGCACAATATCGTAAATTTTGCAAAATTTATCGTCCGGTTCCCCCATGACAATGGTGCGCGTCATGTCGGCGTGATAGCCGTTGACGAGAGCCCCCATGTCAATGACAATGGGCACACCTCTGGGAATGGGGGCATCGGAGGGGTGGGCATGGGGTTTGGCACCGTTTAGGCCGGCGGCAACGATGATGTCAAAGGATGGTTCGCGGCCATCGATTTCGAACATGGCGCGTCGAATGGCCCACTGAAAAAATTTTTCTGTGATGCCGGGTTTGAGGGTTTGCAACGCACGGGCAAAGGCCAGATCGGTGACTTTGACGGCATGGCGCAAGGTTTCGATTTCGGCAACGGATTTGACGGCGCGCAGATCTTCCACGAGATTTTCGGTGGGCACCCATTCGACATCGGGTGCGGCATTTTTATAGGCTTCAAAATCGGCGACGGTGATGTGGCGCTTTTCGAAGCCCACACGTTTGACTTTGAGTTTGGACAACAGGCCGGGCAATTGGCCCAAAAAATCGTATCCGACCTGAGCCAGTTCAAAGTCGCGGCATTCCTGTTCGACCTGGGTGTAATAGCGAAAATCGGTGGCGAGCAGCGCCTGATCGCGTGAGATTAAACACACACCAGACGAACCTGTAAAACCACTGAGAAACCGCCGATTTTGGGGGCTGGAAATGACGAGTGCATCAAGGTCGCCAAATTTTTCGCGCAAAAAACTGAGTCGGTAAGTCATGAGGATCCTTTATATTTTAAAAAAACCGTATGAGGGGAGATGCCCATATCTGCGAGGATTTTTATGATGCGGCAGGTTCAAGTGAATGAACTGTTTCTTCAGCCGAATAAGCGGCATATTGGAGCACTTGTTGAAGGTCTTCAGCGTCGAGATGAGCTGTATGTGTCATGTTGTTGGCAATCAATAGGAAAGAAAAAAAAGTTTGAGATACGCACAATGAGCGCCTAAATTTACATGTATTTTTGATCAACAGCAACTATTAAGGGAGGGATGAATGGAACGCCTGATCAGTTTGCTGGGCCTGCTGGTGATGATGGGGTTGGCATGGTTGATGAGCACACATAAAAAGCATATTCAATTGCGCGTGGTGTGGGGTGGATTGGTTTTGCAGTTTGTGCTGGCCCTGTTCATTCTTAAAACCTCGGTGGGGCGTGCGATTTTTCAAACCATTGGCGATTTGTTTGCCACGCTTTTGGGATATGTGGATGCGGGTACAAGTTTTGTATTTGGAGAAGCGTATGTACATCATTTTTTTGCGTTCAAAGTGTTGCCAACGATCATTTTCTTTTCGTCGCTGATGGGCATTTTGTATTACCTGGGCATTGTGCAAAAAGTGGTTTCGGCCTTTGCGTGGGTGATGCAGCGCACATTGGGTACATCGGGTGCGGAAAGTTTGTCGGCGGCGGGAAATATTTTTGTGGGGCAGGCAGAAGCACCTTTGTTGATTCGGCCTTATGTGCCGTCTATGACACAATCGGAGTTGATGGCGGTGATGGTAGGGGGATTTGCCACAATTGCCGGTGGGGTGATGGCCGCTTATATGGGCATGGGCGTGAATGCCGGGCATTTGATTGCCGCGTCGGTGATTTCGGCTCCGGCGGGGTTGTTGATTTCCAAGTTGATGTTGCCAGAGACAGAACATTCGGTGACGATGGGGCATGTTGAAATAGCAGTGGAACAGAAAAGTGCCAATGTGGTGGATGCGGCAACGACCGGAGCACTGGATGGGCTGTGGTTGACGTTGAATGTTGTGGCGATGTTGATTGCGGTGCTTGGAGTGGTGGCACTTGTGGATGGTTTGATTGGCTGGTTTGGCAAATGGATAGGGATCATGATGGGATATGGTGATTTGACGTGGTCGATGTCGGCAGGCTTGGGATATGTGTTTGCGCCTTTTGCATGGTTGCTGGGCATTGATGCGGGCGATTGTTTGTATGCAGGTGAACTTTTAGGAAAAAAAATGGTGTTGAACGAATTTGTTGCATACGCGCAAATGACAGAGTGGATCAAGCCCAATTCGGGTGTTGTTCTGAGTGAACGCAGCGTGGTGATTTTGACGTATGCGTTGTGTGGATTTTCCAATTTTGGCAGTATTGGTATTCAGATTGGGGGCATTGGGGCCATTGCACCTGAGCGTCGGAAAGACCTTGCCCTGCTGGGGATGCGCGCCATGATTGGTGGTACATTGGCATGTATGATGACAGCGTGTGTGGCGGGGATTTTAATTTAAAAAAGCTGTGCGGAGTTCAAAGTGTGAAGGAGCGACCCAGTAGAAGAATCAACATGGTGAATAGTTGTTTACCGTGTGCAAATGAGTAAAAATTACAGTAATGGCATAACAAAACGGGTCGCCCGAACAAGGCAAAGTGGAATGAGAGCTAAAAATTGATGACGTGGCATTTGATGGAACGGTTGGGCCTGTCGTGGCCAGAGCAAGTGATTTCACTGCCTTTGCATGGTGAGATCATGGATGGGCCTTGGTGTGTGATAGACAATACGGGTCGGATTCAACCTGCACAATGTGATGGGGATTGTATTTTTTGTTCGGTTGGGCTGGCACCGGGTGAAGAGAAGATGCTGCGGTTGGAGACAGGTGCAGGTGCATCAGATGCTTTCTCGACACAGTTGCGCGATGGTTTTCTGGAATTGAGAAGCAAAAATTTTGGCATTCGGCTGGGGTGGACAGATCGGGCAACTGTTTATGAGACACCGCGTGCGATTTCTGAATGTGTTGCACCCATCCAACAACTATGCGGGAAAGATGGGATATGGTTTGGGCATGGATTGTGGGTGGGGTGATGAACTTTCTCTCAAGCAGAGAGAAGTAATTGATCCGGTTTTTGTTCCTGTTTTTTGAAGTCGGCGAACGCTTCTCGTCGTTTTGCGATAGCGGATTTTCCAAATTTTTCTTTGATCCAGCTACGCACCCGATGCACA
>CAXNEV010000120.1:0-9138 GCA_964200925.1 Candidatus Latescibacterota bacterium
CCCGTTCGCGACGGTAGTGTTGTTTTCCATTTTGTACTTCATCCAATTTGCGCTCACCTTCAATGGTCAACACGTTTTTCTCAAAACCAACCTTGATATCTTCTCGCTTTATGCCGGGCAGTTCGGCATGAATGACAAATTCATTTTGAGTTTCCTCCACATCTACAGCCGGATACCAAGCACTGCCATTGGGAGTTGCCACATCGCCCCAAAATCGGTTGATTAAATTATCGATTTCGCGTTCTGCAGAAAACGTTTCACGGGATTGCCAGCGAATGAGTGCCATCACAAACCTCCTAAAATTTTTATGGTGTATGAACGGTGTAGATCATCTTGTTGACATTCATCCATTCTATTTTGCAACCTGCGTGCCACAGATTTTAATCCGTTGAATAATCAACTCAACATTTTAAAAAACAAATTTTTATAAAATTGAACCGGCAAATATAACCCAAGCCTTTTAATAAAATGCAACCAAACACCAACTGACAAAATGGCCTGAAAAATTGAATTTCTGGCAAATGCTGCCATATCGACCTGCCAAATTGAATACTCGAAACTCTTATGCGACAAAAGCATTCATTTTTGTCAAAATCCCCATTATATTGGGATATCAAATATTTTCCTTTTATTTGGAGACATGTCCGTTGAAAACCTGCATCATCATCCTGGTCATCTTGAATAGTGCTATTCTTGCCCAAGCAACCCCGATCCATGATCTCACCGACTGCGAAACCACAACAGGGTGGTCTAACAGTGCCATCCTGAGTGCTAATGCGCCACAGGGCCAATTTGCCGTTTCAGCCTCACTTCCTGCCAATCAAACGGGTTTTGTCACGTTTGACTTTCAGAACAAAGGCATGGATATCTCTATCAAACACAGCCTGTCATTCTGGTGGAAAATCGAAGGAACCGGCCTCAAAGACCTCAAAATCAAGGTTCGCAATTATCCACTCGTCGGTGGTATGGAAGCCATTTATACAATCTGGTCAGGTCAGACACCTCCGGTTGGATGGCAACTGGCCATTGTGGAACTGTCCAAACCGCAATATGATGATTGGGGAGGATCGCCCGATTTGACCCGGCGATACATCACATTTCGAACCGAAACCGGCGCTCAATCAAACGTTCAATTATTTATCGATCATATTGTGGCTGTTGACAAAATTTTTACATGGACCGTTGCATCACCTGTCCAGACAAAAGAATCCATTGTTCAATTTGACTTTGACAAAGACGGTTCTGTTGGATTCAGCGATTTTCTAATTCTCGCACAAGCATTTGGGACCCAACAAGGCGATCCCAAATTCAAATCCATTGTGGATATCAACCAGGACAATACCATCAATTTTTCCGATTTTGTTTCATTTGCCTTTGTTTTTGGTTCCAACGGCACCCGTTGGACAATTCCGGTGATCATTAACAACACAACTCCTGATGCCCTGTTGTTTCAGATTGGCAGCCAAAACAGCACACTTGTTACAAAATCCATTTCTGCCAAAACCACACAAACCATCACCATCCCCTTGGACAACAGTCGGTTTTCAGGACGCAATTCTGCCACCACATTTCCCATTCCACTTTGGGTGCAAGTTGAAGGATATCCCCAGACTCGCCAAACATGGACGACCTATGTGCCGCAAGAAGGTCCTTCTCGCACTTATCAACAATTTGTTCAGGCCAAACAAACTCAAGCCGAACCCATCCTGCCCGATTTTTCCTACAGCGGCTATCACTATTTTGCCAAATCCATTCCCCATATTCAGACCGATACATTCAATGTCATCACTTTTGGTGCTATACCCAATGACAACCAGTCTGACCAATTGGGCATTCAACGCGCCATTGACGCCGCAGAACGCAACAACGGGGGTATTGTTTTTTTCCCACCGGGTGAATTTCTCGTCAACACCATGAACGACAACAACCAGTCGATTTTCATTCGCGGAAGCAACATTGTTTTGCGCGGCAGCGGAAGTCGAACGGGCGGCACAATTATCAAAATGATCAACCACATGCCCCCCACCAATCCCACACAGTTGTGGACATCGCCCTACATGTTCATTTTTAAACCGCTCAATACCAGCGACAAAACCCTTGCTCAGATCACGGCAGATGCCAATCGAGAAACCTTCTGGATTACGGTAAACGATGTTTCAAATTTATTTGTTGGACAATGGATCATACTTTCCATGACGAGTGTTTCCGCTGTTGCTGATTTTTTGTTTCCTTACCAACCAGAACCCTCCTGGACTACCATTTATTCCGGAGGGGTTCAGGTGCGCGAAAAACACAGCATTGCCGAAATTCAAGGCAACCGCGTGCGGATCAATGAACCGTTGCATGCTTCCATCAACGCCCTTCATGGCTGGACCGTTCGCGAATATCTGCATCTGAATGAAGTCGGTGTGGAAGACATTTGTTTTATGGGCAATTGGCTGGAGGAATTTGTTCACCACAAAGATGCCATTCACGATGGTGGATGGAGCCTGTTGCAACTGGAACGGTGTGTGAACAGTTGGGTGCGCCGGTGCAGTTTTATCCATGCCAACCGCGCCCTGGACATCAACACCTGTTCGGCCACTTCTGTTTATCACATCACCCAGGCCGGAAACAAAGGCCATTCTTCAATCGCGTGTGAAAATGGGTATGGGGTCTGGATTGGCCTATCTGAAGATTTGTCAGCACATCACCACGGCCCGGGCACGAGCAGTCGCGCTGTTGGAACGGTTTACTGGCGTTATGACATGCAACCCAACCAGCGCATCGATGCCCATGGTGCTCAGCCTTATGCCAATCTTCTCGACTGTGTAAATGGCGGCATTCTGTATGGCAGTGGCGCTTCTATTGAAAACTTTCCCAACCATCTCAAACATTATGTCTTGTGGAATTTTTTGCACCGGGGCAATCAAACCCATTACGATTTCTGGCAACAGGGCCAGTCCAGAGACCGTTTTGTAAAACCCATCATCGTGGGTTTTCACGGCGATTCAGTCACATTTAACGAATCAACGCTTCAGGTCAACGAATCTCATGGCAGTCCTGTTGACCCCGAATCCCTTTTTGAAGCCCAATTAAACCTTCGTACAGGACTTGCATTTCCTGAATGGTTAAATGCATTAAAAATTGAATGGGAACAAATCCGTCAAACCCCGTTGCCCAATTTTCCCAACACCAATTTTTAATCTCACAGGAGTTTACTATGCCACAACAAGATGTTTACTGGTCAGCCCCGCAGGGCACCTATGACTCTCGCCGCCGCGCATTTCTCGAATTTGCTGCTTCAGACGAAGGCGGCAAAGGCCGTGGAGGCTTTTTTTCCCAACTGTGCAAATTGGAACTCGGCAAAGGCCCCATCAACGAAGGCAGCATTCGCGATGCCCTCGACTATGTCAATGCCCGCCACGATTGTGCCGATTTTACCGTTTCGGGCCTGCTGCGTCTCCTTTTCCTTTACAGCAACAGTCCCTTGTTGTCTGCTCAACTCGTACAGGATGTGCGCACCTGTCTCATCAACTTTAAATACTGGATTGACGAGCCTGGTTACAACGATCTGATGTGTTTCTGGAGTGAAAATCATCAAATCATGTTTCATTCCGATGAATATCTATCAGGCCAGTTGTTTCCCGATCACATTTTCCCAAATGTCAATCAAAACGGGCGCTGGCATATGGCCAAAGCCCGTAAAAAAATCCAAAACTGGATTGATTTAAAAGCCAAAATTGGATTCTCCGAATGGGACTCCAATTGTTATTACGACGAAGACATGACCCCATTGCTCAACCTGGCCGATTTTGCAGAAGATCCCGACATTGCCACTCAGGCTTCCATGATCCTCGATGTGATGTTTTTTGACATGGCCGTCGATTCGTTTCGAGGCACCTATGGCACCTCACATGGGCGCACCTATCCGTCTCAGGTGTTAAGCGGACGCAAAGAAGCCACCTCCGGGGTGCAAAAAATCGCCTGGGGCATGGGTTGTTTCAACAATCCCAACAACATGACTGCCGTCATGCTGGCAACCAGTCCGCGTTACCGTGTGCCTGAAATCATCGAAAAAATTGCGCAGGACATGCCCGAAGAACTGGAAAACCGCGAATGCCAAAGTTTGAAAATTGCCGAAGCCGAAAAATACGGCATCCGTTTTGACGATCTCGAAACAGCCATGTTGATCTGGGGAGCTGGAAAATTTGCCAACTTGCGCAATGTCGAATCTACCTTAAAATTGGCCGATGCCTTCCATTCCCACCGTTTTGATGTGGTCATACGTCCCTATGCCGAAGCTGTTTTGGGAACCTATCGCGAACTCAAAAGCCAGGGCATTTCTCACGATGGAGACCTGGATCGCACCACACTGGCTCAAGTCAACAAATACACCTATCGCACCCCCGACTATCAACTCTCATCTGCCCAAGATTATCGCAAAGGCAAACCCGGTTTTCAACAACATATCTGGCAAGCCACATTGGGCCCTGATGCAGTGGTTTTTGCCCTACACAGGGGCAACGAAGACGAAAAAAGTTATAAATACTGGGTGGGCAGGTTCCCCCGTGTGGGCCAACACAAAAATGTGCTCATTGCATTGTTCAATATTCCCGAAACACCTCTTCCTGGCCCCAAAACAAAATTTCCACCCGAAGCCGGTGGCAATGCCATGCCATCCCCCGGCCCCTCAGAAGAAGAGCTTTTGCCCTATACCGTTGCCGTTTTCAACCGAAGTGCTTTTGACAAAGTAGTTGAAAAAAATGGTTGGATTTTTGCCCAAAAAAACCAGGGATATTTGGCTATCAAATCTCAAAACCCAGCAACATGGACGGCCAATGGCGTTTTGCAAGGTGAAGGATTGATCTCCAATGGACGTCAAAATATCTGGATATGCCAGCTCGGACGCCACTCGGTTGATGGTCCTTTTGACCAATGGATAGAACAAATCGCCAAATCAAAACTCACCTATGGTCATTTATCTGTTGAATTTGATTCCCCCAAATTGGGCATGGTGTCTTTTGGGTGGGAAACGCCGTTTAACGTTTCAGGCAAAACCATTCAACTGGACAATTACCCCCGATTTGACAACCCCTATTGCAAAAGCCTCTACGAAAGTGCGTTTTATCTCATCACTCACAAAAACCAAACATTAACACTGGATTTTAAACAAAAAATCCAAAAAAATGCCTGACGACCTTCACGATGGGTTGAAAACAACCAATTAAGGCCAAAATTTCCGCCAACAAGCTGTTGGCGCTTGAACTGACACACCCTTTTCTTGAAAATTCAAAAGCCCTTGTTTTTCAATGAATTAAGTGTTTTTTCTTTCATTTTATAATGCTGGCACAGTTTCTGCCTTTAAATGACGTCCACTGCACATCCGACAGACTTGTTTGATTTTTTAATCCCGGTCAAACAGACCCAAAAGGGTTCTTGTGCGGTGTCTCTTCCCCTGGAGATTCTTGTGGCTCATATTCTCATTATTGACGACGACGATCTGTTTCGATTGATGCTGAGAGACTTGCTCGAAATGGAAGGTTATGATGTATCCGAAGCTAACAATGGCGAAATGGGCATTGCCAAGTTTGTACAATCATATCCCGATTTGGTCATCACAGATATTTTGATGCCCGACAAAGAAGGATTTCAAACCATCCGGGAGTTGCGCCAGGAATTGCCTGATGTTAAAATTATCGCCATTTCAGGTGGTGCCAGACGCGCCAGTGCGCCAGACTATTTAATTCTTGCAGAAGATTTTGGTGCAGATCGAACCTTTCCAAAACCCTTCGACCGGGTCGAACTGTTACATGCCATTCGAGAATTGACAGCCGAATCAGCAAAATGTCCGTAAATGAACATCCGCACCGTTAACTATAAAAAAGACCCCGGAAAAAATTCCGGGGTCTTTTTTATAACCAATCCACCAAACCTGTTTACACCCAACCGTATTGGCGCAATACCTCCTGCAAAAGCGGCTCCATATTTTTTTGGAGTGTTTTATTGGCATAAGCCACCCATGCCACAGGATGCGTGGTATTTAATGGCGCATTCAAACGCTCTGCCTGGGCATTGGTCACTTTCACCCCCATTTCTTCGGCAATCAGCGCTGTGCACACATCGTAAGGATGACAGCAGATGCCCAGCGATTGGCCTCGTTTGATCAGCGCACTTTCCAGTAAAGGACGCAAATCTGCATTAAACCGATCATGGCCAGCCATCAATTCATAAAACTGGCCCCCAGAACAGATATACTGATCTTCAAATAACCGCGCTTTGCCAGGCACAACTGGCCCAATCAGTTTTTCTACCAGATCCTCCTCCACTTTGGCCAGCAAATCTTTTCCCCCTGGAAAAAAACGGGAGATCATGGCAAAACCGTGTTCGATGGTTGTGGCCGTTGAGGGTTTTAACACAACAGGCATCGGTTTCCCATTTAACCGATTGTAGCCTTCAACGCCATATCCTCTATCCCGAATGGCCCACAACACATCAGAGCGAAACTGCTTTGATGTGGGTATTTCTGTTTGAACGGCCACAAAAATGTCTTGTAACGATGTGTTTGCCCCTCGGTTGTGGGCAACACCTGTCAAAATCCATGCGCTGCGTTTGTCATACATGAAACCCCGTGTGCCATCCATGGGATCCACAATAATGCGATAGGGCACCCCATCGGGGTCGGCTCCTTCGGGAAACACCTGTCCAGATTCTGACAATCCTTCGCCAATCAGTACAAAGGCCGTTTCTTGAGCCAAGGTTTCAAAAAGGGCAATCAACCCTTCCTCACTCACTCGGTCCACCGCATAAATCGTATCGCCTTCGGTTTCTGCGGCAACAGATGACAACGCCTCGGTTGTTTGTTCTGCAATATGAGACAAGACAATCTGTCTGATTTGCGCCTGAATCTCTCGAATGCGTTTTACCAGCACCTCAGGAGGCAATGTTTTCACCCCCACCTTCCCTTCTAAAATATCCCCGCTGGCGCATCAACACCCGGCTCAAATTCGGGTGTTTTTCAAAAGGCGCACGCCCGTGCAACCAGAAATGGTTGTTTAAAACCACCATTTGGTGAACTGGCAAGTGCAATTCTACCACCCCGTTTGAAGCTTCCATGGATGCCGACATATCTTTCAGATAACAAGCTTCTTCAATGGTTTCAGGATATACAAACTGATCTATAAAACACATACAGGGCCGACCATCTTGTTCATCAAACGTGGATTTATGCATGGTTTGGGGGTAATTCTTGCTTGGGGGTGATTTATAGGCAAATTTTTTCGCCCCAAAAAAATGGCGGGCAAACCGATCCAGATCATCCCAATCGTCCAAATGCAACACCCTTGATTCCCCCCCACGGGCAAAACACTCGGACATTTTCATCATTAAAATCCAATCGGTCGGCTCTTCAACATACGTGCCGTCGGTGTGCAGCGTGAACAACCGGTAAGCCTGCCGCAAATAGGAATCGCTGGTATCGGTGTCTTTCACTTCAAAACAGGCATAAAAATTGTTGGTCATGTCATCAAAATTGGGAATGCCAATCAGGTGCGCAACGGCTGTTCCAAAAGCAACCTGCTGATCTATGTTTTCAAAAACCCTATCTCCAGACAACGTGAACCCGCCAGTTGCCCGATCCCGAACAATGCGATTGACATGTTTGGCAAATTCTTTTCCCACGGCTTTTTGAAGGGCGTCGGCAACAATCAAGCGCATATAGGGCACATAGGTCAAGAGCTGCTGGGTGGCCTCTGTTGTCGCTTCCAAAAATTGATTCACCGCCTGGTTGTGCAGGTGAATGTGATATAACCTGTTGTGCAATTGATGTGGCAAAATCGTGTAAAGCTTTTGATCAGACATACCATTGCTCTTTGATGATTGGGTGAAAGAATGATGTGAGCGCACTTGCAAGTTAATCCTCTTTTGGTGCTGTGTAAATTGTTGACAAAAAAGACCTTTCACTTGACAGAAAATAAATAATATGGGATATTTGTCGCCATCAAGGGTAGAGGCGCATTCTCTCATCAGTAAATCACCCCGTGAAAGCGGATCGTTCAGGGTGGTTGAAAGGGTGAGAATGCCGAAGTCGAAAGCGCCATCCGCTGGCGTTTTGGGCTGGGCCAGTTGAGAATATCTGCTGGACTGTCACGGATTTACAGATTCGTGGAGCACTCTCTTGGGGATCGTCCCCTGCATGATGTTGCAGTCGGGGTGCCTCTACCTTTTCAGGCAACCGGCTGTTTTTTTATGTCCAGAAGTGAAGAAAGGAAACGATATGTCAAAACTCAAAGTGGGTATTCTCGGTGCTACCGGCATGGTTGGTCAGCGATTTGTCACGCTTTTGGCCAATCATCCCTGGTATGAAATTGTCGCGGTTGCTGCCAGCTCTCGTTCTGCGGGAAAATCCTATCAACAGGCCGTTGCAGGACGCTGGACACAAAGTTTGGATGTGCCAGCCTATGTGGGAAATTTGACCGTTCAAACCGTTGATGAAGTCGATGCAATTGCCGGGCAAGTTGATTTTGTGTGTTCTGCCCTTGACATGGAAAAAGACGCCATACGCAATCTTGAAGATGCCTATGCAAAAGCCGAAACACCCGTGGTGTCTAACAACTCGGCCCACCGGTGGACACCCGATGTACCGATGATTATTCCTGAAATTAATCCCGAACACAGCGATGTCATTCCGGCTCAGCGCAAACGCCTGGGCACCAAATCTGGGTTTGTTTCCGTAAAACCCAATTGTTCCATTCAACCCTATGTGCCAGCCTTTCACGCCCTTGCCGAATTTGGCCCCACCCGGGCTTCGGTCTGTACGTTTCAAGCCATTTCAGGTGCAGGAAAAACATTTGCCACCTGGCCCGACATGGAAGACAACGTCATTCCCTTTATTGGCGGTGAGGAAGACAAAAGCATTAACGAACCCCTGAAAATTTGGGGCAAAGTGGTCAAAGGAGAAATTGTCAAAGCCCGCAGCCCCATCATTTCGGCCCAGTGCATTCGCGTGCCCGTGTCCGATGGACACCTGGCTGCCGTGTCGGTTTCGTTCAACAAAAAACCCACGCCCAATGATATCATTTCGCGCTGGCAAGCTTTTCAAGGTGATGATCGGGCCTGTGATCTGCCCTCTTCACCAAAACCGTTTCTGATCTATTTTTC
>CAXNEV010000121.1:0-9075 GCA_964200925.1 Candidatus Latescibacterota bacterium
GGCACACAAACTTCCGGGTTTGCCTTGCCCAATCGGAGCCACACAAGTGCCCAGATAAATCAGACAATCGCGTTCAAATACCTGTGTGGCGGCCAGTTCATTTACCGATGAAAGCACACCCAAATGCGGCATCATGAAAATGCTGTCAACAGCCAACTGGGTGATGCCCTCGGGCATAAACGCATCAATTAACATGGCAGCCGTTTGCACGCGGCGCGGCGCATGAGACAACACGCCGCCACTGCCGACCAGCAAATTCAGGGTGCGCATTTGAATAAGACTGGTGTTGCTGCCAGACTGGTCGAACACATCCGACAATGTTCGTTCGGTTTGCACCCCTTTGAGGCCAACGGCCAGAGCGCGGTGTTGAACAAAGGCCAACCGCAGGGCTTCGCGGGCAATGGCCTGTTCAATTTGCAACTCTTCAAGCACCTGCGGAATGGTTGTGGGGCGAATCATTTTGTTTTTGATGCGGTCGCGCAAATCGGCTTCGTCGATTTGAAACGGCACCCAGCGCATAATATTGTCAAGTCCGGCTTCAGACAACACGTTAGACACGCTGTACGACATGCCCAGATTGGCGCTGACAGTGCGGTTAAACACCTCGTTAAAAACGCTGAACACATCGGTGGTGGCCCCACCAATATCAACACCCACAACATTGATATTTTGCTGCTTGGCCAGCGTTTGCATCATGAGCCCCACCGCGCCAGGGGTGGGCATAATGGGAGCGCCCGTCCAGTCCATGAGTTTGCGATAACCAGGTGCTTGGGCCATGACATGCTCCAGAAAAAGATCGTGAATGACATGTCTGGCTGGGCCTAAATTTTCAGTTTCAAGCGTGGGGCGAATGTTTTCGGTGAGGGTGAGGGCCATTTGGCTGCCCAGTGTGCGTTTGATCTCCGGGGCCGCATCTTTATTGCCAGCATAAATAACGGGCAATTTGTATCCCGATCCAAAACGCGGTTTGGGATCGGCAGCGGCGATGAATTCGGCCAGTTCCACCACATGGCTAATGGTGCCGCCATCGGTGCCACCAGACAAAAGCACCATATCGGGGCGCAGTTGGCGAATGCGTTCAATTTTTTGATGAGGCGCTCGCCCGTCATTTGCGGCCAATACATCCATGACAATGGCCCCGGCACCTAAAGCACAGCGCTGGGCACTTTCACCGGTCATGGCGGCAATCACCCCGGCAACCATCATTTGCAATCCACCACCCGCACTGCTTGTTGAAATGTAAATATCCACGCCGCGATTGCCCTGTGCGGGGGTGATAATTTTTTCATTGTCGAGAATTTGCCGCCCCGAAAGTTCTTCCACTTCCTGAATGGCATTGAGCACCCCACGCGTCACATCTTCATAAGGGGCTTCAACGGTGGTGGGGGCTTCTCCTCGAAACGTTTGGCGATAGCCATCCCCTTTTTTTTCAATGAGGATGGCTTTGGTGGTGGTGCTGCCACAATCGGTGGCAATCACAATGTCGAGTTTATCCATGTCGCCGGTTTTCCTGATCTTCAACGTGTTGGATCATACAATCAATGCTGGCGCTTTTTTCAAGGAAACATACAAAGTGTTCATAGTCTTTTGTGTTTGAGAAAATAATAGATACAAAGGGCGATAAAAAGACCAAAAATTGACTGCTGATAAAATTGATTGGCCGGCTGGTTTCAAGCACCATCAGAGCCGGTCCGGTGAGGCGGCGCCTGACAACAAATAGGGCAACTTTGTGCGCCAGGGCCTGATCGGCGTCGGTGATATCGTTTTCGGGTGACGATACGGCAAAAGCGTGTTTAAGCCGATTGCGCAAGGATGTGGTGTTGAACAACATGAAACACCTCGTCTGTGTGGTGATCGGTTCGCAAAAAATGCCCTCGAAAGGAGTCGAGGCGGTTGGGGCGGTCAAATGGGCTTAAAAAAAGCCCATCGCAATGGCGCGTGACCCGGCGAAATTGAGACCACAAATGGTGCCGGCAAACGCCCATGTGCAAAATTGCAATGCCCTGACCATCAATGGCATAGTGCGTGGGCAAAAAATATCGCGACATGGCAACCGTGAGCACGACAACAGAAAAAAAGGCAAAATAAATGCTTTGAAAACTCAGGCCAACAACAACAGAGGTGCCGAAAATGATGATCACAAGAGATGCCGATTTTACAGGAGATTCACTGCGCAAAGGATGGGCAGTCCATGTGACGGATTGCATGCTAAGGTTCATCCAGAAATAAGTTGCCGGTTTTGCGAATCTGCGAATCGCCCATTCGTCTATTCGTTGATTCGCTTGATGCTCAAAACCGAAAAGTAATTTATAGACAGACCCTAAGTACACCAATAGGTTCCACACTCAAACACCCATTCAAAAATGCCGTCTGCCGATTTTCTGCGCGATTCCATGCTTTTGCTGATCACTCGTTTGGCCTTAATGTTTAAAATTCCAACCCGTCGTGCTGTATTTTTCAACGATGAGACATTGCGTTTCAGCTCGTTCTTCAACCGTGAGGTCAGCATCCGTGAAAGTGATCGGAAATGTGTTGAGCAGGCCCTGTCGCAGGGCCTGGGCAATCATGTCAACAGAGATGTCAGAGCGAACAATTTCAGAAAGAGAGAGGGTGTGTTGATCGAGTTCGTATTGAAAACGGTCGCGCAAGATCTCTTTGCCAGCAGGCAACAGGTCGATCATTTGTTTGTGTTCGGGGCCCAAAAGCAAAGAACCGTGTTGCAACAAAACATTGCCAATGCGTTGTTGGGCACTGCCAATGAGTTTGCGGCCCTGGTATGTGATTTCGTATTGGGCTGTGCTGGTAAAACACGGCGAGGTGAGTTCTTTGCCTCGCGGTGAGGGCTGGGCCAGCCGCCGGGATTCCAGCGTGGCCAAAATGTTGAGAAGCTCAAGCCCTGCCAACAGCCCGGAGCTGATGTTTCGGTAGGCTTCTTGAATGCTGCCGCCCAGAGAGGGATCATCAATTTTGCAAATAACACTATACGTCAGTTCGTTCCAGTGCAAAACAGCCCGACCGCCGGTGCTTCGGCGCACAATGTCGATGTTTTTCTGGCGGCATTTTTCAGGGTCAATTTCCCGGCCCACATGCTGCGCATATCCAAAGGAAATGGCAGGGGGGGTCCAGGCATACACGCGAAAAACAGGGTCAGCCCCTTTGGCCACCGCATGCACAAGGGCTTCATCGACAGCCATATTAAAAAAGGCGTTTCCGAAATGGGTGTTCAGAAAACGCCAGGTATAAACAGAAGGGTGCATCATGGGAATTTATGACAGTCCCAGGCGTTTCAGCGCATCTTTAGCTGCCATGTGCTGCGCCTCTTTTTTGCTTCGACCCTGTCCCATGCCCATGCTTTCCCCATTGATGAGAACTTCGACAGAGAAATTTTTTTGATGATCAGGCCCGTCTTCGGCATTGACAAGGTAACGGGGATGCCCCCGGCCTTTGCTCTGGGTATGTTCTAACAACAGGCTTTTGAAATTGAGATAATTGCCGTTGGATAAAATGTCGTCGGCACCCGACAGCAAAACGCGTTTGATAAAAGACCGCGCAGCATCAAGCCCTCCATCCAGATAAATGGCTCCCAACAGGGCTTCAATCGCATCTCCGATGATGGAGGTGCGATTGCGACCGCCTGATTGCATTTCTTCTTTGCTCAATAACAAATAGTCGCCCAAACCAATGTCGCGGCCCTTTTCTGCCAGCACCACTTTGCTGACCAGCAGGGATTTAATCTGCGTGAGTTCCCCTTCCCGTTTGTTTTGAAACATGTGGTACAGGTGTTCCGTAACAATGAGATCTAACACCGCATCGCCCAAAAATTCGAGGCGCTCATTAGACGCAATGCTGCCCTCTTCAATGGCATAAACATAAGATCGATGTTTGAGGGCCTGAACCAGAAGGTTGGGATCGGCAAAAGTGTAGTTGAGTCTGACCTGAAATTCTTCCTGGGGTCTGGGGCGATTGCAAATAGAAAACGTCCAACGCTTCAGAGTTTGAATGATGCGGCTAAATCCGATGGCGACCTCCCAGAACAATGAACAAAAAACAATGCCAGGACAAACCCGTGTATTTGCCGATCTTGATGGTTTCTGGATAATTGTTCATTGTTTTTTTGTGGTATATCAACGGAATTTGCGCACAATGATGACGGCATTGTGACCGCCAAAACCGAAGGAATTGTTGAGTGCCACCTCAACAGTCATTTCTCTGGCCTGATTGGGCACATAATCCAGATCGCACTCCGGATCGGGGGTTTCGTAGTTAATGGTGGGAGGAACAACATCGTGGTAAACAGATAGAACTGCCGCGATGGTTTCAATCGCACCCGATGCACCCAGCAAATGACCCGTCATCGATTTGGTAGAACTGATGGCCAACTTTTGGGTATGATCGCCAAAAACAGATTTGATTGCGGCTGTTTCGCCTCGATCCCCAATGGGTGTGGAAGTGCCATGTGCGTTGATATAATCAATATTTTGGGGATTCAAACCCGCCCAGGCAAGTGCGCGTTTCATGGCCCGTGCACCACCAGAACCCCCTGGGGCCATTTCGGTGATGTGATAAGCATCGCCAGTATATCCTACACCTACAACTTCGGCATAGATTTTTGCACTGCGTTTTCTGGCGTGTTCCAATTCTTCAAGCACCAAAGATCCGGCCCCTTCGCCAAGGACAAACCCATCGCGCTGGACATCAAAGGGGCGGCTGGCGCGTTTGGGGTCGTCGTTGCGAGTTGAAAGCGCTTTGGCCGAAGAGAACCCCCCCACAGACATCGGGGTGATGGCAGCTTCTGCACCCCCAGTGATGATGATTTCGGCCTGGTCGTCCCAAATTTCACGGGCGGCATTGCCAATGGCATGAGCGGCCGATGCACAGGCGGTAACAGTGGTATAGTTTGGCCCTTGTGCCCCGATATAAATCGAGACCTGTCCCGATGTCATATCGGCGATCATCATGGGCACAAATAAAGGACTGATGCGCCTTGAACCGCCATTTCGATAGGCATCATGTTGTTCTTCAAAAGTTTGAATGCCACCAATGCCCGACCCATAAACCACACCCACGCGGTCTGGGTCTTCTTTGTTGATATCAAGACCCGCATCTTGAAAGGCCATGAGGGACGAGGCTACGGCATATTGGGTAAACAAATCCATGCGGCGATGACTTCGCCGGTCAATGCCGTAGGCTTCGGGATCAAACCCCTTGATTTCGGCGGCGAATGTGACGCGAAAGTCTGTGGTGTCAAATTTGGTAATGGCATCCACACCGGTTATGCCGTTGCACAGCGCATGCCAATAAGCCTGGGTGGTATTGCCGTTGGGCGCCAGTGTACCCATACCCGTTACGACAACTCTCCGTTGTTTGTTCAATAGAAATACCTCTTGAGACCGAAAGTTAAGCAATCAAACACAAACAATGTGAATGTTGAAATCAATTCCTCACATGCCAACAATCATCGCCCCCTTTTTTTAAAAGGGACATGCAGGGGATTTGTCAGCCAGATACCATTTCATCAATTGCTGACGCATTACATTTTTTGCGCTCAATGACTTAAGAGGCCAAAGGCTGGTGAAATCCCAGTCTCAAGCCTCTGTGAACCAGCCCCAATTTTTTAACTGTCGATGCGGTCTTTCAAATACTTGACGGCATCGCCGACGGTTTCGAGTTTTTCGGCATCTTCATCGGGAATTTCAATGTCGAACTCTTCTTCAAATGCCATAACCAGTTCAACCGTATCCAGAGAATCTGCACCCAAATCGTCGATAAAATGGGCATTTTCGGTCACGCTATCGGCATCCACACCGAGTTGATCAACAATCAGATCGGTCACTTTTTGCTGAATATTTTCGTCGGCCATGATGTTCTCCTTGTTGAAAACCCTGTATTGTATATCCAGGGAGATGTTTGCAGATTTGGGATTTGGGATTTGGTGCGAGAGATATTACAGCCAAATTTGGAAAAAGGGAATAAAATTGTTTTGAAAAATCTGTCTTACATGACCATCCCGCCATCTACAACAATAACCTGACCTGTGATATAGGCTGCATCATCAGAGGCCAAAAAAGCCACAGCAGCGGCTATGTCTTCGGGGCGCCCCAAACAGCCCAGTGGGATTTGCTGAATGAGTTTGGATTTGATGTCGTCGGTTAATTCAGCAGTCATATCTGTCGGAATAAACCCCGGAGCAACGGCATTGGCGGTAATGCCCCGAGAAGCCAGTTCTTTGGCAACCGATTTGGTGAGGCCAAAAAGCCCCGATTTGGAAGCGGCATAATTGGCCTGACCGGCATTGCCCATGAGACCAACAACCGACGAAATGTTGATGATGCGTCCGGTTCGGGCTTTCATCATAGACCGCGTGGCTGCTTTAATGCAGTTAAAAGCCCCTTTGAGATTGACATCCATAACCGCATCCCACTCCTCTTCTTTCATGCGCAAAAGCAAATTGTCGCGGGTAATGCCGGCATTGTTGACCAGAATGTCAATTTTCCCCCAAGCATCCAGCACGGTTTTAATCAGAACGTCAACGTCCTCTGTTTTGGACACATCGGTTTGCAAAGACAGGGCCTGACGTCCAAGGGTTTGAATTTTTGCAGCCACAGCCTCGGCACTGCTCAAACTTTTGCTGGCGCACACAGCCACATGGGCACCTTCTTGAGCCAAACGCAGGGCCACGGCTTCGCCAATGCCTCGAGATCCGCCCGTGACAATGGCGGTTTTGCCTTCCAGTCGGTTCATGACAATCCTTCAATGGCTTCAAGGGTTCCGGCCACTTGTATGATAATGTTTCGGTCGATGCGGCGCATAAGCCCTTGAAGTACGTTTCCTGGACCCACTTCAAAACCGCGCAACAACCCATTGGCGATCAGGTTTTGCATGGATTCGGTCCATCGCACCGGAGAAACAACTTGTTTGGTAAACAGGGCTTTGAGTTGATCGGGATCCTGGGTAGGCTCGGCGGTAACATTGGGCACCACAGGAATTTGCGCCGGTGCAAACGGCACGTCTTTGAGAATTTCACAGAGGGTTTCCACGGCAGGTTGCATCAAGGCCGAATGAAAAGCACCGCTGACAGGTAACTTAATGGCGTGTTTGGCCCCATTGTTTTTGGCCTCTGCCATAGCTGCATCTATGGCCTTTTCTTCGCCAGAGATAACAACCTGGCCCGGGCAGTTGAAATTGGCGGGGGTAACAAGGCCAATTTTTTGCACCTGGCCACACAAATCGGAAATGGCCTCATCTGCCATGCCAATAATGGCCGCCATCGCGCCTGGGCGTTTTTTGCCCGCTGTTTGCATGGCCTGGCCACGTACACAAACCACGCGAAATCCATCTTCCAGTGTCACCACTCCGGCAGCAACCAGTGCGGCCAACTCTCCCACGCTGTGTCCGGCCACCACCTGTGGCTGAAATCCCCGTTTTTTGAGCACCTGAAAAGCGGCCATGCTATGGGCAAAAATGGCAGGTTGGGTAATAGCCGTTTGTTTGAGCGATTCTTCAGGGCCGTCAAAACAAAAGGTTTTGATGTCGACATCAAGCACATGAGAGGCCACGTCAAACACATTGCGAGCTTCGGGAAAGGCCTGATACAAATCGCGCCCCATGCCGACATATTGCGCCCCTTGACCGGGAAAAAGGAATGCTGTGGACATAGTTGTCAATTTCGGGATAGCTGTTTTATGGATTTCAAAATGGTATGGGATTTCAGGAGATGTTTTGTTGCAATAAGTTTTAATAGGCCCAGGTCAATAAAGCACTGCCCCAGGTATAACCGGCACCGGCACTGGCTAACAGCACGTTGTCGCCGCGTGTGATCCGACCCTGTTCAAGGGCTTCCGACAACCCGATGGGAATGGTGCCTGCCGAGGTATTGGCATAACGGTCGATATTGATCACCACGCGATCGACCGGAATGTCGGTGCGTTTAACGCAGGCATCAATAATGCGCTTATTGGCCTGATGCGGCACAAACAGCGCGATATCCTGACCGGTAAGGCCATTGCGTTCAAGAATCTGTGCGGTAACTTCGGCCATGTTGGGCACTGCAAATTTAAAAACCTCCCGGCCCTCTTGATAAACAAAATGCATTTTTTGATCAACGGTTTCCCGCGTGGACGGATGCAGACTGCCCCCAGCGGGCTGGCGCAAATACTGAACCCCCGAACCATCGGTATGAAGCAAAAAATCTTGTAACCCCATGCCCGGTTCACCGGGCTCTAACAACACGGCTCCGGCCCCATCGCCAAAAAGCACACAGGTTTCGCGATTGGTATAATCGATAACAGAACTCATTTTATCGGCGCCAATAACAACAATTTTTTTATGGGCACCGGTTTCAATAAATTGCGCGCCAACGATTAAAGCATATAAAAACCCACTGCAAGCTGCCGACAAATCAAAAGCCCAGGCATTGAGTGCGCCAGTTTCATTTTGCACCAAACACGCGGTAGCCGGAAACATCATGTCGGGGGTGATGGTGGCTACGATAATGAGATCGATATCCCGGGCGTGAATGCCTCTTTTTTGAAGCAAAGAAGACATGGCCTGAGTCGCCATATAAGACGTGCCAAGCCCATCTTCAAGAATGCGGCGTTCTTTAATACCCGTGCGCGAGGTGATCCATTCATCTGATGTTTCGACCATTTTTTCAAGGTCGAAATTGGTGAGACGGCGTTCGGGCACAAAATGCGCCACACTGGTAATGGCAGCGGCAATTGGTTTCTTCATATTGTCGTTTAAACGCCCTCTGGTTCAATGACCTGTCGGCCGTAGTAATATCCACAATTGGCACAAATGCGATGCGGCAGCTTTTGTTGCCCACAGTTGGCGCATTCATTAAACGTCGGGCTGCTCAATTTCCAGTGTGTACGGCGTTTGCGCGTACGCGAATTGGAATGTCGGCGTTTTGGATTTGGCATGGGGATCTCCTTATGATAATAATGTTTTTTTGCGTTCGGTTGTTTTAAAGAATACAGGATGATTTTGGCTCAGAATACAAACGACTGACTTTCATTCTGAATTCTGTATTCCTAACGGGTTTTTAATTATTGGTTTCCAGATTGTTTTTGAGTG
>CAXNEV010000122.1:0-9060 GCA_964200925.1 Candidatus Latescibacterota bacterium
AACAGACAAAGGTGAGCAATTGCGACAGATTGACCAGGCTGGATAGGGTGTTGGTTGCCATCAGGCTGGACAGAACGTTGATCAACAGAAAGAGGATTATCGGCAGATAAAGCGGACTATGGTGCGGAAAAGACAACCGGCGGGCATGGATGTCGAGGACCAAAAAAAGGGACAGCAGGCTCAAACCGAGCTGGATGATGAACCGTTTGGGCAATAGCGTAAAATCGTAAAGGGCCGGGTGGTAAACCAGTGGAACCAGCACCAGCAGTACCAGCACTGTTTTTTGTGCCAATAAATGTGACACGAGAGATTTGGGGGCATGAGTCGGCATGTTTAGGGCCTATCCTGTGCCTTGTGAAGGGTTTGCATGCGCAGCAAAATGGCGTTGCGATAATCGGCCGGGCCGCGCCAGTTTTTTAACAGGGTTTCGTAGGTGGTGAGGGCCAATTGTGTTTGGCCTGCAAGTTCATAGGATAGAGCCAGATTGTTTAATGCCTGGACATTTTGAGGGTCGAGGCGAACGGCTTCTTGCAAAAAGGCAATGGCTTGCACGGGGTCGTTTTTTTGCAGGGAAATGGCCCCTATCATAATATGGGCTTCCACATTTTGAGGGTGTGTTTTTAAAACCTGCTGAAAGGTTTCAACGGCTATGTCAATTTGTCCCATATCGACATAGGCCCGGCCCAGGTTGATGTGCACTTGATAATAACCGGGGCGCAAAACGAGTGCTTTTTGATAAGATGCAATGGCTTGGGGCCATTTTTTTTGGGCCGCATAAACACCTCCCAGATTGTGATGCGTGTGGGCATAGTTGGGATGGGTTTTGAGGCCTTGCAGGTAAGCGGCTTCTGCTTGCGGGTACTGGTTGGCCCGCTGATAATATCGGCCCAGCAAAAATTGCGCACGGTGATCGAATGTTCCCTGTTTGAGTCCTTCAGAGATGGTGGTGATGGCCACGGGCCACTGTTGGCGCAAAGACAGGGCTTCGGCCTGTTGATAAGCTTTTGAAAAAGCGAGATTTTTTATGTTGAGATGCAGCGATAACACACAAATGACAAGGCCCAGTGTTGCACCGATGCGAACAATGGACTGGGGTTGTTCGGGTTTTGCGCTTAAAATGCCCAGAATACTCAGGTGGAACCAAAAGAAAAAAGACGAGATGGGTTGTTCTTTGGGGAAACTGAACAGGCTATCTCCGAATAGGGCAATAAGCCCCATCATTGCAGACAGGGCGGCCCACTGCATGTGGGTTTGTTCGGTTTGGATGGTTCGAAATCCGGTGCAAAATGCCATTCCCAACAGGTAAAGATAAATGGCCAGGCCCGGCAGGCCGAGTTCTGAGGCAATCCAGAGCAGGTCGTTGTGTGGCCGAGCAGGTTCGGAGTGTTCGGTGATTTTGTCGCCGTGATCGTAAAAGGGATAGTGATATTCCCAGTTGTCGAGGCCCACGCCCAAAAAAGGATGGTCGGCAATCATGGTCAGAGTGTGTCGCCACATGGTGAACCGGCCGCGATCACCTCCTGCCTGAAAGGCCGATGTGGCTGTTTGCATGGTGGTGTCTTTGAGTTCATCAAACCGCTGAACCACACCCACCGGGGTGTTGGCCGATTGGGTTGCACCCAATATCAATAAGGTGAAACACAAACCGATGCCCCATTTTGTTGTGCTGTGTTTTGCCAGAGCGATGAGCCTGTTGCGGCACAGGGGGGTGTTAAATGCCACACCAGCCCCAAAAATGAGGGCGATGGCCAAACCCAACCATGCCCCGCGCGTTCGGGTGTAAATGAGGTATAATCCCATCAGTGTGCCACAAAACATCCAGAGCAAGCGCCGTTTTGGGGCAGAATCACAAACAAAAGCAAAAAGGGATAGCGGCAAAACGGCGATGATATAGGCTGCGGCAAAGTTGCGAAAAATAAACGTTGCGCTGGGCAATCCGACAGACAGCATGTGGGTGAACCCAAGCCCCAGGTATTGGGCAATGCCGATGACAGAAACGACACTCCCCCCCAGGGTTGCCCAACAGGCAAATGGCAACAAATTGGTGTTGCGACACTGCTGGGTGATGCACAAAAAAACGACAAATAAGATGACCAACTGGGCGGCTTCAACAAAACCCGTGAAGGGGGCCTGTGCCCAGAACAGGGACAACAGATTGATCAAAACATAAATGGCCGCAGGCCATATCAGCGGATTTGGCCGCCAGGTAGGCAAACGGAAGGAAATGAATACCCACAGGGCACACAGGGTCAGACTTAGGGCACAAAGGGCCAAACGTTTGGGCAACAGATCGGCATTGGTTTGCCACAGGCCCGGATAAAAAAGCGGCAGCAAAAACAAACCGGCCATCACAACCGGGCTGATCAATGGCTTCAAAAGGGATCGCGAGGACATGATGTTTTTGTTATTTAACGACGGGTTCTACGGTTACGCCCAAAGCGACAAGTGCCTGACGGGCGGGTTGAAAATTCGGATTGCGTTTGAGTGCGAGCAAGAAATGCACCTGTGCATTGGCTGGGTCGCCTTTTTGCAAATAAGCACGGCCCAGATTGTACGGGATTTGGGGTTCATCGGGAAGTTGCATGGCCTGTTGATACGCAGAAATGGCCTGATCCCACTGGCCCAAATCGCGATAGACATTGCCCAGGTTGTTGGCCGCATGGTGAAAGCCTGGAAAAATTTCAAGGGCTTTTTGAAAGGCTTTAATGGCCTGCTGGGGCTCGTTGCGCTGCCGGAAAATAATGCCGAGGTTGTTATAGGCATTGAGGGAGTTGGGATGCAATCTCAAACCATTTTCATAGGCCTTTTGGGCAGATAACAAATCGCGCTGATGATAATAGGCCCGGCCAAGTGCAATGTAGGTGTTGGCGCGCAAATCGCCCCACATGAGGGCATGTTGGGCGGCGGTGATCACTTCTGGCCAGTTTTCCTGGCGTTCGGACAGATAAACGCGCAAATGGTATTGATCGTAAATATATCGCTTCCATGTTATAGACAGGGCGGTCAAGCAGATGATACCCACAAGGCATGTTGCCACCGTGTTGAGTGGATGAGACAATTTTTTCGGTGCGGGTTTGTGTTCAAAATGAAGGCGCGAAATGGCGCCAATTGAAAAATAAAAACACAATGACGGGGCAATGCCCTCTCTGGGAAAATTGAACAACCCGTCCACAAGATAAGCGATCACCAGGGCCACCATGCCCAATGTGAGGGTGCGCGTTTGAACGTTGGGAACTTTGAGCAGATCCCAAACCAACCGACCGGTAATGATCAATAAAACCAAATACCAGGCCAGACCGGGCAGGCCCATTTCGGCCGTGATCCAAACCAGATCGTTGTGCGGGCTTATCGGGGCGGCTTTAACGTCGAGTTGTTCCCCCTGGGCATAGGCGGGATACTGGTATTGCCAGTTGCCCAACCCCACCCCCCAAAAGGGATGGTCTGTTATCATGGGCAGGGTGTTGCGCCACATGTCGAGACGGCCGCGATGGCCCTGTTCGGTGGGAATGGATGTTATGGCCGATAACACGTCTGATTTTTTTTCGTCGAATTTTTGCATGCCCGGCCGCACCATGTGGTCGGGCAGACTGCCCAGTATGAAGGTGGTGATCACGGCCGCGACGGCAACTTTTGTGGAGAAGTTTTTGTTTGTGCGGTTCTGGAGTGATCTGGTTTGATAGGCAGCCCATGCGGTGATGATTCCTGCCACAAACAATCCCACCCATGCCCCCCGTGTGCGGGTGTATAACAAAAACGTGCCCACAAGCATCAGAAGTGCGCCGTGGGTGATGGCCATTTTTCTGGATTGGGATTGGTGCAAACAAACGCAGATGAGGGGCAAAATGGCAATGAGGTATTCGGCCGCTGCATTGCGATGGTAAAAGGTGGCACTGGGATTGGCATTGGATGGAATGTGGGAAAATCCCCAGCCGTGATATTGTGCGATACCGATGATGGAAATGGGCAACCCAACCCAGATGAGGGTTGCAACAGTGCGGTGAATTTGTTCACCTGTGAGTGTGGCAATAACCAGAAAAGGCAGCATCAACAGACTGATCTGGTGAGACACTTGAAGCGTGGTTTCGATGGGATTGGCCGCATGAAAAATGGACATGATGTGCCAGAGGGCAAATCCCAACAAGGGCAGTGCAATGGGAACAGACAGGGAAGTTGCGCGATGGGTGAACGTGCGATAGGCCCAGATGGCCCATATCGGCAAACTGAAAATTTGCAGGATGAGCAGTTTGGGAAGCAAGGCCCCATCGTAAATCTGGCTGGAATATATCAGCGGCACAAAAACAAAGGGCAACACCCAGATCGGGATAGATATTTTTTGAATGACGGCATTCATGGCGTTTTGGATGAGGACAAAACCAACAAGCGGCGGCGGGTGTCACTGGCCACTTTGGCGTCGCCCTGCCAGAGTTTTAAAAACATCCGATAGGCATCAGCCGCCGGTTTGGATTGGCCTGTTTGAACATAGGCATTGCCCATATTTAAATACAATATGGGCTGATCGGGATTGATTTTCAGGGCCTTTTGATATTGGACAATGGCCTGGGCCAGTTCTCCTGTTTCTGCATAGGCCAACCCCAGGTTGTTATATGCATCAATGCTGAGGCTGTCGCGGGCAAGGGCTTCCTGATAGGCCCCAATGGCCAGGGGCCAGTTGCGCTGGTTTTGATAGGCATTGCCCAGATTTAACCAGTTTCGCGCCCATTCCGGCCAGCTTTCTATGGCCATTTGATAGTGTTTGATCGCCTGTTCAAAACCCCCTCTTTGTTCGGCCTGAACGCCCAATCCGCTGTGGGCCTGGCTGAATCCCTGTTTGGCCATTTCGATATAAGCCCCCTCGTCTTGATAGGCCTCTAAATATTTGCCATAAGCGTCGGCGGCTTTAGCATAGTCGTGGTATTCGTTCTACAAGTTGCCCAGGTTAAAGAGCGATTCCAGTGTGGGGGGATTGCCCGACAGGGCTTTTTGATAATAAACCAGAGCGCTGTCAATTTGGCCCATAGACCTGTAAAGCACACCTAAGTTGTGGCAGGCTTTGGTGTAGTCGGTAGAAATCTGATAGGCTGTTTTATACGATAAAATGGCTTTGTCAATTTGATTTTGGGCTTCAAAGTTCAAACCCAGATTGTAGTATGCGATATAGTGTTTGGGATTGATTTGCAGGGCTTTTTCATACGCTTTGTGTGCCTGTTGAAAATGGGTTTGTGCCGAGGATAGCTGTTTTTTCCCCCAGGTGTAATGCAAATGCCCCAGTGCGCTGTAAGCATTGGCGAAGTTGGGGTGGTATTTCAGGCAATTGAGATAACTTTGTTCGGCTTTTTCAAAGTGTTCAAGGTGGAGGTGGCCATCACCTTGCATGATAAAAATTTGATGGTCAAATGCGCCGAATTGCACGGCGCGGTCGGCTTCACGGGCCAGGGTTGTATGGTCTTTGGTGAGAAAGGCGCGGTAGGCCCGGATATAATAATAGTCAAAGGCGGCAATATGGGCCGATATGCCCAATGATAGCACCAATAAACCCAGCAGGCCCCATGTGATGACCGGTTTTTGCCGGGAAGCAGGCGAGGAGGGAAGGTCGTTATATAACCAACCGACAATGGCCAATGACAACCAGAAAAACAAATAGGGAGGCACCTGATCCCATGGAAAATCAAAAAACCCGGCTCCGAGAATGGCCATGACGGATATGCCGCAGGCAAAAGCGGTTTGATGGTGTTCGGGCGATAGGTTGCGCCGGTACAACCGCCACAAAATGAGCATGAGCATGGCGGGCAATGACAAAAATGCCAACAGGCCAGGGGTGCCTGTTTCTGACCATATCCAGAGCAAATCGTTGTGGGGGCGAAACGGATTGACTTTGGGGCTGATCATTTCACCCCGGTCGTACAGCGGATAAACAAATTCCCAGTTGCCAAGCCCAACACCCAGCACCGGGGCATCGGCAATCATAGACAGAGTGTGACGCCACATCACCCGTCGTCCCCGGTCGCCGCCCTGAGTGGTTATGGATTGAATGGTCGATTGAATATCGGCCTTTTTTTCGTCAAAACGCTGTGTGTTGAACGGTTCTGTAAACCCTGGGGGCAACAAAATGAGCAGGACAAAAATGGCCCCCGAAATGGCAACGGGCAAACGGTGGGCGCGATCTGTGATGGGTTTGAGCATAGTGATGAATGCATCTTTGGCGCACACAAAACAGAAACCGGTATGAAGCAGCAAGGCTCCCGAAAGCCCAACCCAGGAAGCGCGGCCACGAATATAGACCAAAAAGGTGGACATCAACACACATGCGATGAGGCCCGTGAGGCGTTCGGTGCGATTGCGGGCAGTTGCAACAAGCAATCCGACAAAAGGCAAACTGGCAATGAGGTAGAGCGCGGCGAGATTTCGAAATCCGAAGGTGCTGCTGGGCCGGCCTGTTGACGGAATCCACAGGGGCAACAGACCGAGGTATTCGGCAATGCCGATGAGGGCAACCCCTGCGCCAGCCCAGGCATTGACGATCAGCAAAACGCGGAGATCGCGCAGGTCATGGGTATTGTATAAAGTTAGAAAAAACAAAAACAACGACAGATGTCGCGACAGATTGCCAACTGAGCGATACGGGTTGGGTGCCCAACTGGCAGATATGGCTATGATTGCAAAAAAAATCAGGGCAGGCAGGTAAAACGGCGAGGGTTTTAAAACAGGCTTTTTCCAGGACAGCATGAAAAACAGCGTGCAAATTTGCAAAAAGATCAACTGGGGGGTTTGGGTGTACTGATTGAGGGCTGGGGTGAAAAAAGTGGCAGCGGCACACAAACCAAACAACAGCAGCAAAAAAGCCGAACGACGGGATCGGTATGCGCCTGTGTAAAGGGCGATTCCAACAAGCAGGGTGAAGCTGATGCCCAGAAGGAAAAAACGAGGTATGAACGGGTATTGGATATTGCCGGGAACAATGAGGAAGGGCAGCAGGCCCAAACAACACAACAGGGTGATCAAACCGGGGCGCAAAGGGGCTGTTGCGGGTTCTGATGAGAAAAAATTTCCGTTTTGAAGGAGGGACACCGAAGGCTCACACAATGGTGCATGACCATTTGTTTACTAAATAAAATCAATTAGTTATGGCACAAAAAGGCCCGTGAAATATCACATGGTATGGCAGTTGCTTAACTGGATGGCGACCTCATTCCCAACACAGGTGAAGCCTGGGAATGAAAATAAATAACGCCGACCTCTTCAGGACACAGAACCCCAAATTTGTTGGTGTTTGTTGTCCTGGTCGGTCTTTCCGCTCAACAGGGACGCAAACATCGGTTCAAAACATAGGCCGTTTATAACATCTGGTCAAGCCCAGGTCTTTTTGGGTTTGGGACAGGAAATAGGCATGCACCGGGAGTCTGTTATGAAATTCCGTCATTTTTGGGCTTTGGCCCTGATCATCTGGGCTTTGGTGGGGCAAGAGGCTTCTATTTGGGCGCAAACCGTAACGGTTTTGCCCAATCAAATACCCAATGGGGTGACTTCGCCCACGCGTTTTAAACAACGCATCGATATTGTGATGGGATCGGATACTGGCTTGAGCCGGTCGTTCACCCTCACCTTGCCACCCGAAGTGAGCGTGGTTTCCGGTTCGGTAACGGCCACCTCCAATGCGTCTTCGCTCAGGGCATTTTATGCCGGGGCACCCTCATCAACAACACTGGCATTTGGACTGACAGGCTCAACGGCTGCGCGCACAGTTACTGTGGAATTTGATGTGCGAACCCCCATCAATTTTACGGGTATTGCCAGCGGCAGTTCACAAGATACCGTTTATACGGTCAATTTTGCCGCTGCCTTTAATAACAACGCGGACAAAACGCCCAAAGTCAAATTGCATCAAAACAAGCCCATCCGTTTTGTCCAGTTTACATCGCCCGATTCGGTGAGGGGCGATACAACCGATGCGGGCGGGCGGTTTCACAAACTCACATTTGCCTCTCTTTTTAATGGATATGGATTGCCCGATCTGGAACACACGGGTCTGTCGGGGTTGAGTAGGTCGCGAGGGTTTACCGATTCTCAAACCGATGTGTCGTATTCCTTTTATTTGTCGAGCGATTCTTCGCTGGTTAAACGCACCTCTCAAACCTCTGCCGGGTTTTTGGCCATTGGTGCCGATGATGCCCCGCTGGTGGGGCAAAGGCAAAACCCGCGAACCATTCCCGCGACTTTTTTGCGGGAAGATTTCACGTCGATTTTTGCCGATTCAACCGAAGGGATGATCTCCCTGTCGGGCACATCACACGGCACCAAATATTACATCTATGTGGCCGCCGATGAAACCGGAGACTTTTTTCTGGGACGCAGTGGCCCATTGCTGGTCAAACACCCGCCCGAATTTGTCATTGCCGGGTGGGATTACGATGATGCTGGCGGAGACAATTACAACACCACGGGATTGATCCAGGTGCCTACTGAACTCATTGGGGGCGGCGGGCAAAAAGACAACAACAATGTAACCGTTGATTCGGGCGCATTTCTCAGCCGCGGAACAGCGGTGCCACAGGCGGGCTTTTTAACCACGCCGATCACCGCGCTGGATTTGTTGTATCAGCTTGAAGATGTTGACAACTCAGGGCAGGTGTCGATGGCCATCTGGCTGGTTCCCGACTCGCTTTCCCTGTCAACCAGCGACCTGATCCCTGCCAGTTCCCTCGATTCGCTGCGCAATTCTATTAAGCTGTTAAAAAGCGATACCCTCACAGTGAACAGCCATGTGTTTACGTTTCGGCCATTGACGCGCCATGCCACAACCAATTTGATCACCTCTTATGTGCGGGCCGGGGGATACCATGTGTATTTTGGCGCAAAAGACGGCACCAGCGTGACGCTGTATAAAGTGAGAAATGACCCGTTTGCAGCGGCTTCCACACTGGCCACATTAACGATTTCACATTCGCCAACCATTTCAATAGATACGGCACAGTTTAACGATTTTGGCGGCGATGGCGATCTGGATGTGATCACCGGGATAGGTGTGTCTCAAATGATGACCGATGTGGATGGACAAAATCTGGG
>CAXNEV010000123.1:0-9040 GCA_964200925.1 Candidatus Latescibacterota bacterium
TCTATTTGACCAATTCGCGTATCGTTCAAGAAAGTATATTCACCAGCAGAAAGGCGCAGGCCAAATAAAAGCAGAAAACCCAACAAAAAGTTCATAGCCGGCCCTGCAATCATCACCGACATTTGCACCCAGCGGGGTTTGGATTGAAATTCCCAGGGTTCGCCTTTGGCTTCTTCATGGCCAAAGTCGGCCATGCCCGCCACTTTGACATATCCCCCTAATGGCAACCAGGACAAACAGTATTCGGTTTCGCCAATGGTGATGCCAATGGCTTTTGGGGGATATCCAAGGGAAAATTGTTCAACTCTCATACCCGCTTTTTTGGCTACTATGAAGTGCCCCAGTTCGTGAACAAAAACCAGAACACCCAGCACAAAGATGAAGGAGAGAATGTAGATCAGCAAGAGAACCTCATTTCTATTAAGGGAATTCTATATTGATCAAACACATGCGGTATCGGGTTTATCATGACAAGCCATCAGTTATCAGCAACAGCGAGATTGTGATTGTTTTTAAGAGTATCTGGCTGAATGCTGATGTAACAGGTACCCCCAAAACATACAAAAAATGATCCCATTTGACTACCGTTCGATTTTTTTGACGAGGGATTCGGCATGGGTGCGACCCCAACGATCGGCATCAAAAACGGCATCAAGATCGGCTTTGCCATGGGTGGTATGGGCTTCAAGCGACTGGTGTATCACGCGAGAGATGTCGAGAAAACCAATGCGGTTGTTGAGGAAGGCATAAACGGCAATTTCATTTGCGGCATTAAGCACGGCAGGAGCGGTGCCCCCTTGTGTCACGGCATCATAGGCCAGTTTTAAACAGGGGAAACGCCGGGTATCGGGTTCAAAAAAGCTCAAAGTGCCAATTTGGGCCAGATCGAGTGGGGCAACTCGGGAGGGCAGTTTTTCGGGATGTACAAGAGCCTGGTGAATAGGCAGACACATGTCGGGGGTGCTCATATGGGCCAGCATGCTGCCGTCGGTGTATTCTATGAGGCAGTGTACGATGGATTGCCGATGAATGATGACATCCACTTTGGAGATTGGAAGGTTTAAAAACCATTGTGCTTCAATGACTTCAAAACCCTTATTCATGAGTGTGGCAGAGTCTATAGTAATTTTGGGGCCCATTTGCCAGGTGGGGTGATTGAGGGCTTGTTTGCAGGTAACATCGGCCATTTGTTCTAGGGTATGATTAAAAAATGGCCCGCCAGAAGCAGGCAACACAATGCGTTTGATATGGATGGGATCGGTTTGTTGCAAGGTTTGCCACAATGGGGTGGTTTCGCTGTCGAGAGGCAACAGCGTTGAGCCGGTTTTGGTGGCCAATTGGGTGACCAAATGGCCGGCTACTACGAGGGTTTCTTTGTTGGCAATGGCCACATCTTTGCCTGCTTGAATGGCCGAAAGCGTGGGGCGCAATCCCACCCCGGCGGCAAGCCCGTTAATAACCAGATCCACATCGGGATCGGTGCATAAATCATGCATGCCCTGATCACCTTCGAGCACATCGATGCCCAGAGGTTTGAGGCGTTGGGCCACCAGACTGGCATTTTGGGAGACACACACGCGTTTGGGCCGCCAGCGTTGGGCCTGTTCACACAACAAATCGATGTTGCGTCCGGCACACATGCTGATGAGTTCAAAATGTTCGGGCAAATTGGCCAGCACATTGAGGGTACTGGTGCCAATAGATCCGGTGGATCCCAGGAGGGCAACGCGTTTCATAAGAATTGTCAGAATTCAGGATATCCGGATTTTGCTGGATTCCGAATCTTTTTTTAAAAGGTTTTTGCCAATTGTAAATAGAGATAGACCAATGGGAAAACAAAAAAAATGCTGTCGAAACGATCCAGCACCCCCCCATGACCTGGAATGAGTGTCGAAGTATCCTTGACCCCCATATCGCGTTTGATCATCGATTCAACCAGATCACCCAAAGGAGCGCCAATGCCCACCACAAGGCCCAGGCCTATGCTGTCTTTAAGCGGCAATACCTGAAATCCCCAGGTTTCGACGCTGATCACCGCAAGTGTCGCTGTAAGTCCGCCTATAAATCCAGCCTCGGTTTTGCTGGGGCTGATATTGGGAAAAGGGTGCCAGTGCCCAAACCAGCGTCCCGAAAAATAGGCAGCTGTGTCATTGGCCCAAACACCAATCAAAACCAATGCGGCCAGCGGTGCCATAACCGATTCGTCCCACTGGGAGAGAGGCAGGTTGCGAACCAGAGGCACAAAACTGCCTAAAAACCCCACGTAAATGACCCCCAGCAAGGTGGCACTCACATTGAACAATCGGCTGCCGGTTTGACCTCGAAACAAAGACAGGCTTAAACCCAAAAGCAAGAGGCCCGTGAAGACAGGCAAATAAGCGTCAGCACCGTAAATATGAACAATTACACACCAAAAAACAGATGCCACCATGCCCGAACGCATCCAGGGTTTTAGTCCTTTGTGGGCCAGCATGTGGTAAAATTCGCGCACACCCAGGGCGACAATGACACACCAACTGCTTAATAAAACCCACCCTCCCAACCAGAATAAAACCAGCAAAACAGGGCCAAAAACAGAGGCGGCCAATACGCGTTGCATGAGATTGGTTTTTGCCACTGATGATTCCATAAAAAGAGGGGCTGGATCAACAACATCCAGCCCTGTTAGATGGTATTTGTGCGGGGTGCATTTTCAAGGGCGGGGTTACAAGAGGTTTGCAGCGCCATTTTCGTCTATTTCTTCTGTGCGCAATTGCACGCCTGTTTTGCCATATCGGCGCTCTCGGTTTTGATAACTGCAAATGGCTTCATAAAGATGTTCACGGCGAAAATCGGGCCATAAAACGCTGGTAAACCAGAATTCGGTATAAGCACATTGCCAGAGCATAAAATTGCTCAGGCGCATTTCTCCGCTGGTGCGAATCAACAAATCTGGATCGGACAATGAGCCTGTGTAGAGTTTTTGGGAAAACAGTGTTGCATCAATTTGTTCAGGTTTGATGTGTCCTTTGGCGGTTTCTCTGGCAATGGTTTGCACCGCTTGAAGAATATCCGTTTTCCCATCGGAACTCAATGCCAAATTGAGCGTGAGGCCCGTGTTTTTGGCTGTTTGTGAAATGGCATTTTCAAGGGCGTTTCGCGCGTGTTTAACCAGGCGTTGGGTGTTGCCAGTGGCCATGAGGCGCACGTTATTTTCTTGAAGTTCTTCGAGTTCTTCCCGCGAACTGTTGCGCAACAGTTGCATTAAAGAAAGCACCTCTGACCAGGGGCGTCGCCAATTGTCGGTGCCAAAGGTGAAGAGGGTTAAAATATCAATTTGCAATTCTCCACAGGCCCGAACAATGTCGCGCACGGTTTCGCGGGCAAATCGATGCCCATCGGTGCGACGCATGTCGCGCTGTTGTGCCCAACGTCCGTTGCCATCCATGATAATGGCGATATGCCGGGGCAAATTGCCACGCGTTTTGAGTTCGGCCTGAATGTCTTTGTCTTGCATAAGCACGTCAAATAAAAAATAAAAAATCCCCTTCTACATCGTCACAGCGCATAAAGCTTTTAGGGGTTAAAAAATTGTAAGAATGTAATTTATCTATGCATGAATTTAATGTCAAGGGAACTTTTCCCGATGTTTTGGGCAGAATGATGCGATGCAAATTGGAAGGGTTTGAGATCTTTTTGAAGATGACCATACCTGTTGGTCACGATATCATTTTGGACTCTTAATTTTTTTTATGATTGGGCAATGTGATATGGCTCGCTTCTTATTATATTTAGGGTTATGGTAGATAAAAAGCATTTGCGTCAAAAACTGCGCAACCAACGCAATCAATTGACAAAAGGCGAGGTGCAGACTCGCAGTGCCACCATCATCGCGCGCATCATGGCACTGGATGTTTATCAACATGCCCAAATTGTGGCCTGTTATGTGTCGGTTGGATGCGAAGTAGATACTCGGGCATTTTTAGATTGGGCGCTTGTTGCAGGCAAACAGATCGCTGTGCCGGTGACGTTGGGTGAGGGGTGTATGGTTTTTCAAAGGCTTGTGGATCTCACAGAATTGCAACCGGCTCAATTGGGGTTGTTAGAACCCAGGCTTGATACAAAAAATGTGGTGTCACCCCAAATGTTGGATCTGGTGTTTGTGCCGGGGGTGGTATTTGATCGACAGGGGCATCGCATAGGCACTGGCGGAGGGTACTACGATCGGTTTTTGGCATGTACTCAAGCCATGCGCGTGGGTCTGGCGTATGATTTTCAACTGATAGATGCCGTGCCTTTTGATGTGCATGATGTGGTGATGGATATCATTGTTACAGAGCGCGAGGTGGTTTGGTGTCGGATACAGGAGAGGTGACACGTCGCAAGACGCCGCCCAAACATTCCCGGAAGGTCGATGGCGTTTGGCATGTGTGGCATGTGCCGCGTTTATGGGAGTTGTCTCGCCATTTGCCGGTGAAAGAAGTTGAGGTTGCGTCTTTTGATGAACTGGATTGGGATTGCTGGTTTGGGTCGAGTCGAAAACCGACCATTCGCACGGTGGCCCGGCATTGTCAGCGCATTATGAATGCGGATTTGTCTTATCCCATTATTTTGCACGCCGATGGCAGTTTGATGGATGGGGGGCATCGGTTGGCCAAAGCATTGATGCAGGGTTTAAAGATGATCAATGCTGTTCAGTTTGACGTGACGCCGCCGCCGGATGAGATTAAATAAGTCGCAAATTGTGAGTCAAAAAGAAGTGATCCAACGAGAACCGTGTGGTGTGCGAAGGAGGCGACTCGGCGAGTCGCCTGAACCATTTGTTTTGGGTCAAAAATAAACCATCAGGAATTGCATATGAGCCATATTCTGTCGCCATCGCAGATTCAAGAGGTTCTGGGCCGCCATCGTTTGTGGATGGAGACGGAGGGGAAAGAAGGTGAACGTGCGAATTTATCGGGTGCCAATTTGAATCGGGCTGAGTTGCAACAGGCGGTGTTGAAAGGGGTGGATTTGCGCGAGGCCGTTTTGAGCGGGGCACAACTACAGGGTGCGGATTTAAGCGGTGCCAATTTGCAGCGCACCCGGTTGTTACAGGCCAATTTGTCGGGCGCAAATTTGGAAGGTGCGGATTTGCGCGGGGCTTTTTTGCAACATGCGATTCTTTCCAGAGCTCATTTGAAAAATGCCCAGGTTGCTCCTGCTGATCTGGAAGGTGCGGATTTGCGCGGGGCAATTTTGGATGGGGCCAACTTTGAAGGGGCCAATTTACAGGGGGGCAATTTGCGCGGGGCAAAATGTCGGAATACAAGTTTTTACCAGGCCAATTTGCGCGAGGCCATTCTGGTTCAGGTCGATTTTGAACGGGCACTGTTGCGCACGGTTGATATGCGCGGTTCGGATTTGACGGATGCCAGCCTGAATGGGGCGAATCTGCAAAATGCCAAAATGCAAGACACCGACCTGGTAAAAGTGGATTTGCGCGGGGCCAATTTGCAGCGGGCCAACTTGCAAAAAGCCGATTTGTACAAAGCGCAATTTGAAGGGGCCGATGTACGCGGTGCAGATTTGCGCGATGCGGTGGGTTTTACACAAAAACATCTGGATCTTGTGACGTGGGATAAAAAGACGAAGTTGAGGGATTGAGTTTTTTGCCTTGGTCACTCTGGGTTATGATCGTACAGTACCAATGAGCAGAATCTTACAGCAGGGCGATATTAGCCGAGAGGAATGGGAACGTCTCTAAAAGAAATGGAAAACTTGACACATTTTGTGAAAACGTCTATCTTTATACACGCTAATAAAAATCAGAAAATGGATAAGTGATGACGACAACTTGCACATATTTGAAAGAGGGTGCCGCCCAGGCGACAGGGTTTCTGACGCCGGGCAGTTCCATTTGGGGCATACGCGAAACCGCTTTGGAGACGCTGCGAGGGTGTCGTTTGGTTTAAACGATTTGGTTTTGCAATGTGCAAAAACCGCCAGGCGTCTGTCTGTGGCGGTTTTTTTGTGGGTATGAAGACCTACCCCATTCCTGAGAGGAAGGGGAGTAAACAGGTGGGTTATCAGCGTGATTTTTGATTGCGAATGGACATTTTTTATTTACCATAAAAACAAATCATTATATCGATATATTGAAGGGGTACTGGATGTTTGAAAAAGTGGATTCTCAGGTGAGTTTTCCCAGGGAGGAGGAAAAGGTTCTCGGCTTCTGGGAAAAATCTAACATGTTTCAAAAATCTCTGGATCACCGCAAGGGGGCACCGGAATACGTGTTTTACGATGGGCCGCCGTTTGCGACGGGGTTGCCGCATTACGGGCACTTGCTGGCAGGCACAATTAAAGATGTGATTCCTCGGTATCAAACGATGAATGGCAAATATGTGGATCGCGTGTTTGGGTGGGATTGCCACGGGCTGCCAGTAGAATACGAATTGAGTCAGGAACTGGGCTTAAACAGCAAACGCGAGATTGAAGCATACGGCATTGCCAATTACAACGAAGCCTGCCGGGGCATTGTGTTGCGTTATACGGCAGAGTGGGAACAGTTTGTGAAGCGCATTGGTCGGTGGGTCGATTTTGAAAACGGCTATCGCACGATGGATCGCAATTATATGGAGTCGATCTGGTGGGTATTTCGGCAGTTATGGGACAAAGAGTTGATTTATGAAGGTTACAAAATTTTGCCGTATTGCCCCAAAGATGCCACGCCACTGTCGAACTTTGAGGCAAACCAGGGGTATCAGGATGTGCAAGATCCAGCCATTACTGTGCGCTTTCAACTGAAAGATGAACCGGGCACATATTTTCTGGCGTGGACGACCACGCCGTGGACGCTGCCCTCAAATTTGGCACTCACCGTTCATGAAGATGTGGACTATGTGTTTGTGAAAGATGGCGATGTGATTTACGTGCTGGCCGAAGCGCGAGTGGGGGCGTATTATCCGAAGGAAAAACCTGAAGTGGTGAAGAAAGTCAAAGGTTGCGACTTGTTGGGTCTGCACTATGAACCATTGTTTCCGTATTTTGAAGGGTTGCGCAAAGACGGGGCATTTCGGGTGATTTCGGCGGCTTTTGTAACCACCGAAGATGGAACAGGTATTGTGCATACCGCGCCGGGATTTGGAGAAGACGATGCCGAGGCCGGGCGGGTTTTCGGGGTGCCGTCGGTGTGTCCGATTGATGCGGAATGCCGGTTTACAAATGAAGTGCCCGATTACGAAGGTCGGTTTGTGAAAGACTGCGACAGCGATATCATGCGGCGGTTAAAAGACGAAGGCCGAATGGTACACCGCAGCACTTATCAACACAGTTATCCGCACTGCTGGCGGTGTGAATCGCCGTTGATTTACCGGGCAATTTCCACATGGTTTGTGAACATTGAGAAGTTGAAAGAGAAGATGCTGAGTGCCAATAGCCAAATTCACTGGGTGCCCGAACACATCAAGGAAGGGCGTTTTGGCAACTGGCTGGAAAATGCCCGCGACTGGGCGATTTCGCGCAATCGTTACTGGGGCTGCCCACTGCCCATCTGGCGCAATGAAGAAACGGGCGAAACCGTGTGTGTGGGGTCGATTTCAGAATTGGAAGAACGCACAGGCGGCAAGTTTGACGATATTCACAAACATTTTATTGATCCGGTGATTATTGAAGGAGAAACCGGGCCGTTAAAACGCGTGCCCGAAGTGCTGGACTGCTGGTTTGAAAGCGGGGCAATGCCTTATGCACAGCGGCACTATCCGTTTGAAAACAAGGACTGGTTGAATCGGCATTTTCCGGCGGATTTTATTGCCGAAGGGCTGGATCAAACGCGCGGCTGGTTTTACACATTGGTGGTGCTGGGCGCGGCGTTGTTTGACCGACCCGCGTTTAAAAATGTGGTGGTTAACGGCATGATTTTGGCCGAAGATGGCCGGAAAATGTCGAAGCGGTTGCGCAACTATCCCGATCCGATGGAGATTATGAACAAGTACGGTGCAGACGCCTTGCGGTTAAATATGCTGTCATCGCCGGTGGTGCGCGGTGAAAACCTGGCGTTTTCAGAAAAAGGAGTGCAGGAAACGATGCGCAGTGTGTTGTTGCCATTGTGGAATGCCTACAGTTTTATAGTGACGTATGCACGGGTCGATAACTGGCATCCGGATACAGCGGGTGCTCAGGGTCGGTCGGACAATCCACTGGATCGGTGGATCCGGGCGCGGGTGAACCATCTGGTGCGCGATATTCGCACGGGATTGGATCACTGCCATTTGCAGACGGCGGCGACGCGGTTTGCCACGTTTATTGACGATATGACCAACTGGTATATTCGGCGCAGCCGTCGTCGGTTCTGGAAAAGCGATAACGATGGGGATAAACAGGCCGCTTATGCGACATTGTACCATGTGTTGTTGACACTGGTGAAAGCACTGGCCCCGTTTGCCCCGTTTATGACGGAGACGATTTACCGGAATTTGCGGTCGAATAATATGCCCGAATCGGTGCACTTGTGCGATTATCCCGACGTGATCGAGGCCGATTTGGATCCTATACTGGAACACCAGATGGCGCACACACGGACGGCAGTGACACTGGGGCGGTATTTGCGCAGCCAGGCCAATACACGCACTCGACAGCCATTGCGCAAAGTGATTCTGGTATCGATGCACAAAAACATGCGCGATGATCTGGGGTCGTTACAAGATATTGTGATGGATGAATTGAATGTAAAGACGGTGGAGATTCGGGCCAATGAAGAGGACGTGGTGCATTTGAGTGCAAAGGCGAATTTCAAATCGCTCGGGCCAAAGCTTGGAAAAAACATGAAAGCCGCTGCTGTGAAAATTGCCGAACTGACGTTTGACCAAATTCAGAGATTGCGCGAAGGAGAACGGTTGTCACTTGAGGTTGATGGCGTGGGATCGGTGGACCTGACGGTGGATGATATTATTATTCACCGCGAGGAAAAGGCCGAGGTGGCGGTGGCCAATGAAGGCGATATTACAGTGGCATTGGATTTACACCTCGATGCCGATCTGGAGCGCGAAGGGCTGGCCCGCGAGTTTGTTCATGTGATTCA
>CAXNEV010000124.1:0-9024 GCA_964200925.1 Candidatus Latescibacterota bacterium
GATCGGTTTTCAGATTGACAGGATTTTTTCAGGATTGCGACTGCAATAACTTGAGATTTCGGAGAAAAAAGAGAAAGTATTGTCTTCTTCATCCTATTGAGCGAGTTATTCTGCAATCATTTTTCAATTTTTCCAATGCTGTAAAACAATCTGCCGATGTTTTGCAATTCACCGGGTTCAAAAAATTGCCATCCCCACAGGATTAAAGGATAACCGATCAAGAAGATGCCCCGTGCAATGATGCCTTCGGGGGTTGTATCGTGAAGATAACCAGACAGGGCGAGAAACACAATGATTGTGGTGATAACAATTTTCCCCAGTCGGGCGTATTCATAAGGCACGGGATAAAATTGGCGCACATGAAAATAGAGCAAAACGGCCATCATGCCGCAAGTGATCAGGGTGCTCCAGGCAGCGGCCACAAAACCTATGGTGGGCAACAGGGCCAGATTGACAACCATATTTGTGATGGCGCCCACAATGACTGGCAAAGACCGCGGTTTACCAGTCATTCCCGCCGTGAGTATGACATAAAAACCATAACCCAAAAATGACAGGGCAACAATGGGAACAACAGGTGCTCCTGGCAAATAAGCCAGGGCGTTTTTACCGGCGATTAAGGCAATGATATCCTGTGTGTAGGTTGTTAACATGAGGCATAAAAACAACCCGATCAATGCAAAATAGGTGGTGATTCGAGCGCACATGTGCCGTGTTTCATCGGCAGAGGTTGCCTGAATCACCACCTGTGCCCATGCGGCATAAAAGGCTTTGGCCACAAAAAAAACGGGCAGGCCGATTGTGCAAACAATGCCATAAATGCCCACATCTTGAATGCCCAACAGGTACCGTATGAAAAAACGATCGGACAGATTGATGATGAGAACCGACAGGGCTGATGGTAAAAATGGCAGCCCAAAAACAAACAGGGAGCGCAGATCCTGGGTATTAAAAACCGGGCGCAAAAATAACAACCCACTGGGCAATATGGCGATGAATGCAAACACAGAGCTGATGGCATTGGCCAAAATTACAGCTTCTGGCCCCCGATGTAAGCCGACAATAAAATAGGCGGTCAGGCCAAGTTGTATGGCATATTGTGCAAAACGCCCAAGTGCAAAACGCACAGATTGTTGCCTGGCCCAACACACAGTAAACATGGGTTCAGACAGGGTGTCGAAGAAAATGATGATTGCAATGAGTTTAAAAATATGGCCCTGAGTTTTGCTGTCCAGCACGATTTCTGACAGATAGGTCGCTCCTGACCAGCACACACCAGACAGGACAAGGCCAACCGTTAAAAGTGTCCAGAATGCCGAACTGAATGCCTGGCGGTGTGCAAACAGATCGGTTTTGCCCGACAACAAACGCAATAGGGCAGGGTTTATACACAAGGAATATAAGACCGTACAACATCCGATAAAGGCAAACGACAAAGATACCACGCCGTTGTCTGTTAGGGATAAATGCCGGGCATAAATGGGCAGCAGTACAACAGCCGCCATTCGCATAGGCAAATCGCCAGGACCGTAAATGGCGGTGTGTCGGGCAAGAGAAAAAATGCGTTGAAACATAAAGGTCAGGCAAGCGCCAAAAACAAAGGTATTAAAGCATCGAAATTGGATCGACATCAACAGACAGAATTACCCGGCTTGTGCGCGGCCTTCGATGGTCAAACTGCGATAAGGCCAGGCGGGTGGCGGCATTGAGGCGACCGGGAGATTCGGATTTGAGCAAGACCTGCCATCGGTAGGTGCGCTGAATGCGCCCAATGGGTGCCTGTACGGGGCCCATCACTTCGATATCGGGGGGGGATTGGCTGCGCAGGGCTTCGGCGCACAGGCCGGCAGAACGTGCCACTTCTTGTTCGTCGCGTCCTTTAAAAAGCAGCAAAATAAGGCGCCCAAATGGTGGATAATGCAGGCTGTGGCGCGCATCGAGCTCACGTTTGGCAAAGTCGAGAAAGTCGTGGTGGCGAGCACATTGCACGGCTTCTCCATCGGGCAGATAGGTTTGCACAACAACTTCACCGGGCAAAACACCCCGACCGGCGCGCCCACTGACCTGTGTGAGCAGTTGGAAGGTGCGTTCACTGGCGCGAAAATCGGGCAGGTGAATGCTGGTGTCGGCAGAAATGACCCCCACCAGGGTGACGCCCGGAAAATCGAGGCCTTTGGCCACCATTTGTGTGCCGAGAAGAATATCGGCCTGGCCCTGGCTGAAACGTTCGAGAATGCGGTCGTGAGACCCTTTGTTTTTTGTGGTATCCACATCCAAACGCAAGATGCGGGCATCGGGAAACTGGGTTGTCAGGGTTTCTTCTACGCGCTGGGTGCCCACCCCCAGCAGGTGCAAGTGAGCGCTGTTGCACGATGGGCAAACCGAAAGTGCGGGCATGGTGTGGCCACAATAGTGGCACATCATGTTCTGATGTGTGGCATGATAGGTTAAGGTGACCTGGCAATGCGGGCATTCGATGCTTTTGCCGCAATCGGTGCATTGTACGGTGGGAGCATAACCCCGGCGGTTTTGCAGCAAGATGATGCGTTCGCCTTTGGTTAAGCGGTCCCTCATTTTTTCGCGAAGGGGTTTGGAAAATAACCCGCCCCCTTCATGGCGCATATCCACAAGGGTCACTTCGGGCATCGGGCGGTTGTCGATGCGCTCTGGCAATGAGATCAGGTTGTATTTGCCGGTTTGGGCATTGTGATAGGCTTCAAGTGATGGGGTGGCCGAACCCAATACCACAGTGGCCTGTTGCAATTTGGCGCGCATAACGGCCACATCGCGGGCATTGTAGCGAGGGGCAGGATCGGTTTGTTTGTAAGATGCGTCGTGTTCTTCATCGACTATGATAAGACCCAAATTTTGAACCGGGGCAAAAACAGCCGATCGGGCTCCAATAACAATGGGGCGTTTGCCTTCGCGCACCTCCCGCCAGGCATCGTAGCGTTCTCCATCGGAAAGGGCGCTGTGCAAAACGGCCACCTGGTCGCCAAAGTGTTCGCGAAAACGCCGCACCGTTTGGGGGGTAAGGGTGATTTCGGGCACCAGTACAATGGCACCTTTGCCTGATTTTAAAGCCTGTGCAACGGCGCAAATATAAATGAGCGTTTTGCCACTGCCTGTCACGCCGTGCAACAGATGCACTTCAAAGTTGCCTGTGTTCAGGCTTTGCAAGATGATGTTTAGCGCTTTTTGTTGCAACAGTGTGGGCACCAGAGGGTCTATCGGGGCTATTGCAACTTCGGCATAGGGATCGCGGCGCACTTCGCGTTTTGTCATGGTGACAATTTTTCGATCCGACAGTGTTTTGAGCACGGCAGGCGTGATGCCCTGCAAGATGAGCTGAGATACGGGCAGCGGTTCTGTTTGCAACTGGCGAATGCAGGCGGCCTGTTTGGGCGCGCGTTTTTCTATGGCAGGCAATTCCAATTCAATCCAGCGAGTATCTTTGGGGGCCAGTTCGGCCCATCGTTCGGTTTTGACACGCACACGCGGCAGCGACATTTTTTGAAAAGTTTCCAACAGACCGCGCTGTATCAGGCTGTTGATGGCATGCTGGAGATTTGATTTTCCCAATCGGCGTTCGAGCTGGCGCACAGAAGCCGAGTCGAGTTCTTGCAAACAAACAACCACATCGCGTTGTTGGGCCGAAAGCATATTCAGGGGCAAATGTTGGGCATCTGTTAATCGCAGGTGTTGGCCACTGTCAAAATGAATGCCCGATGGCAGGGCTGACGTGAGCACTTCTGACAGGCTGCACATATAATATCCGGCCATCCATCTGTAAAGCGCAAACGCGTGTGATTCAATCAGAGGATAGGGGTCGAGGGTTTGCCCAATGGTTTTAATGCGATCGCCGGGCAGATCGCAGGTGTTTTGGAAATTGACCACAATGCCCGTGGTCCAGCGTTCTCCAAAGGGAATGAGCACGCGCATGCCGATTTGCAGAACTTGATCGTCGGGAATGCGATAGGTCATTTCCTGATTGATGGGAACACCCAGCAGAACAATTTGAGCGTAGGGATGGGCCATGCGTTTTATGGGGTTGTGGGCGTTTGGGCCGGGGCGAGTTCTTCAATGCGAATCCGGGTGCGGGTCACAAAAAGACGCAGGCTGCGGTTGGGTGGGCTCGAGGGTGCCAATTCTTGATCTTGAACGGACAGGGCAACGGCACCGGCTTTTTCAACAAGCAATTGAAAAGTGTCGCTGGCTTGCCAGCGGTGCCGGCTGCCTGCGCGCAATTCTCCAGAATAAAGGGTGCGACCGTCGGCATAAATCGACAGGTGTGTCTTTTCCCGAATAAGCCCGGAAATGATGATGGGGCCGTCTGTGATGTTGGCTGTGATGGGGTATTCGTAGGTTGACAAAATTTCTGGTTCTGAGGTGCTGGAGGCAGGTTGTGCGACTGTTTCAAGAGAGGCTGTTGGACCGGGCATAGAGGTGTTTTCTGGCCCTTGAATGGGTGTTTGCACAGGCAATTCTGAAATGGATGCGGCGGGCTGAATCGTTTGTGCGGCCGCGGTTGTCTGCTGGGGCAGCAGCGAGGGCAGGGCCATGTTTTGCAACATGCCCGGAGGTGTCGATGGCAATGTCGCCATGTTTTCCTGAAGCGGATTGGAAACAGGCGGTGCAGGTGCTGTTTCTTCCTGTGTTTTGGGCAATGCTGAGGGAGAAAAGACAGGTGTGGTATCTGTTTCTGTTGTGGCTGTTTTTTCCTGTGTGGAATCATCAATTGTTGATGCAACAGGTTCGGGTCGTTTGTAGGGCGGTTCAACGGTTGCATCCAGTGGCACCGCAACTTCAGAAGGTTTACTGGTGATCACCTGCAGGGCCACCACAATTGCCGAGACAATAAAAATGAGGGACAGGGCAATCACTGGAATAGATGCGGAGCGTTCTGGCCGGGCTGGCACGACCGGTGTGGGTGGTGCAGGCATGTGAGCTTCGTAGCGTTTGAGTACTTCATTGGGGTTCAAACCTATTTCCCGGGCATACGTTTTGAGAAAGAGCCGTACATAGGTAGGCGGCAAAACATCAAAATGGCCGGTTTCAAGGGCTTCGAGAAATTCGGGATTAATGCGTGTTCGCTGAAAAACATCTTCAAGGGTGAGCCCCTGGGCTTCACGCTGGGATTTGAGACTGTTTGCAATTTCTTGCATAGAATGAACCCCGCCGCGATCAAACTTCTGGTGAAAGCAGATCTGTCTCTGCTTGTGTGGAACCATGCACAACAGGCCAATGGCCCGTAAGCTGGTGATACAATTGCCAAAAACACGTTAACGGCAAACCAACCACATTAAAAAAACACCCCGATATCGATTCAACAAAAATGGCGGCACGCCCTTGAATGGCATAAGCACCGGCTTTGTCCATCGGTTCACCGGTGGCCACATAGGCGCGAATTTCAGGTGCACTGAGTGATCTCATGACCACATCGGTAACAGCCACGCTGGCAAGCGACTGACCCGTGGTAAGATCGGACAGCACCAGACCCGTATAGACCTGGTGGGTTTTGCCCGACAGTTGCGCCAGCATGGTTTCGGCATGGGCATGATCTCTGGGTTTTTCGAGAATCTCGTCTTCTAAAACCACCACAGTATCGGCACCCAATACGATGGCATGGGTATGTGTTTGAGCGATTTGTTGCATTTTGCGCCAGGCAATTTCTGCCACATGCATGGCCGGAGGCAATGGTGTGTCAAGCTGTTCTGAAACCCCACTGGGCACAATGCTAAATGAAACGCCCAACAATTGCAACAGAGCCGCTCTGCGAGGGGATGCGGAGGCGAGAATTAATTTTTTCATACCATTTGTGTCGTGCTGTTATCTGTTGGGCTTTCAACCATTATTGTCACCGGGCCGTTGTTGACCAGCGCGACATGCATGTGGGCACCAAAAATACCTGTTTGTGTGGTGATGCCCATTTTTTTGAGGGATTCTACAAACTGTTCATAAAGATTTTGCGCCAGTTCAGGCGGGGCTGCGTTAACAAAACTGGGGCGTCGGCCTTTTTGTGTGTCGCCATAAAGGGTAAATTGCGAAACCACCAGGGCCTGGCCTCCTGTGTCGAGAAGAGACCTGTTCATTTTGCCGTAATCGTCTTCAAAGATGCGCAGATTGGCACATTTTTCGACGACAAAACGCACTGTTTCGGCGCGATCTGTATGGGTAATGCCCAACAAAATGAGCAGCCCCCGGTCAATTTGTCCCACGATCTGGTTGTTGACCGATACAGATGCGCGATCAACGCGTTGTAACAAGGCTCGCACGCAAAATCTCCCAAACCTAAAACATCAGTAATGCGCTTTAATTTAAATAATTTAGGAACGATATGCAAGGTGAATTAAGTCATGAGTCACGGGTCAAAAAACCGTTCTACCGGCGTTGGGTGGAAGACTCGCGACTCATGACGCGCGACTGTTTCCGACTTTTAAAGGCCAAAACCGCCCTGGCGGTGTTCAAATTTGATTTGCGGAATGTCTTTGATATTGATTTTCAAGTAAAAACCCCGGTTATAACCTGTTGGATACCAGGCCAACCGGGCTTCCCAACAGTGAAGATCGCGATAAAAAGAGAGGTTTTGTGCAATGATGCCCCGCGAGGGCATGAGGTCGATGTTGATGGCATAGTCGATTCGCAATGTGCGCAGGGGATTGATGCCAAAGTCGGCTTTGATCCAGGAGCGTTTGACACGGGGTGAAAGGGCTGTTTGTGCCTGTTGAAGGCTGTAATAATGGGTCAGCGTTAAACGCCAGGGTTGGATGTTGTTGCCAGAATCTGTGTACACATCGCGTTCAAAACCAAATTCGGATATGAGGTCTTGAAAAGAGGTGGGATTTTGCAATAAGGAGGAATTGTCAGGCTGAGTTTGGGATGCGGTGCGACCCTGAAACCGCACACTTGAAGTCATGGTGAACGACTGCAACTGAGGTTTTGCAATGATTGTGCCTGCGGTGTTGTAAAACCGATGGATCATGGTGAGGCGCATATCCAAATGCTGATCGGGTTTGATGGCGGCGCTGGTTTGGAGTGGTTGCCATTTTTGCGCAGGTGAATCAAAATCGTATCCCGTTGACATATTGAGCGTTGCAAAAGTAAACCGGCGAATGTGGCCCTCTTTTTCGGTTTTGAGTTCAACAGAATTGCCCAGATTAAAACCGAGGCTGCGCCGGGCATCTTCCCAGGTTCTGGTGCCGCTAAAACCAAAGGTGCCTCCGGTGATTTTGGTCGTTTGGTTTTGGCTAAAGGTGATGCGGGGTTGCAGTCGGTGGCGGATGCCGCGCAGTCGCCCTATCTGAGGCTGAAAGATACCGTAAAATGTGGTGCCTGTGTTGGCGCTCACCTGGTAGGATTCTCTGCGGGTAATGGTGTCGGTGCTGCTTTTTTCGAATTGTTCACTGAGCGAAAATGACGGATTGAGATCGAGCCATCCGCCCAATTTGTGCTGGCTGTTGAGGCTAAAAAATCCCTGCAGGGTGAGATTTTCGGTGTTTTTGGATGGGTCTGAATGTTTGGTGAATGCGTTGGACAACTGACTTGAAAAATCGTAATAAATTTGTTGATACCATGTTTTGCCGATGTTTGTCTGGGTGCCAAAAATCGAGCGGCGGCCCTGTCGGAAGGACAGGCGCGGAAAACCCTGAAAACTGTTGCTTTTATTTTCGAGGTCGCGATAATAAGTGAGGCTGCCATCCATGCTGCGGCCAGAGTCATTCCAGCGTTTGTCAAAGGAAAAACTGGATCGCAATTGCCGGTTGAGGTAATGGTAGAGGTTGTCGCTGTTGCGCTGGTCAAAACCGGTGCTGGTAGAAAATTGGCCACTGCCGCGAATGTTTGTGGTGGCATTGAGGCGTTGTTGATGTTGCAGGTTCACCTGCCAGTTGTTCAGGCTGCCTGTGGACTGGGTATCGTGTTCATAACTGATATCGATGTTGCCACTGAGGCGATTGCGCACAGCATAAACCACGCCTGTTTCGAGCAAAAACCCGCCGCGTTCGCGGAAGGTACCTTTCAACGTTGCATCCCAATAATCGCTTGGGGCAAAATAATAGCCGAGATTGCGCACAAACAGGCCATCTCGGCTATTGCTGCCCACACTGGGTGTGAGCAAGCCTGACTGGCGACCTTGTTTGATGGGAAAAACAAAAAAGGGCACCCAGAAAATGGGAATGGGTCCAATGCGAAACGTGACAGATCGGCCAATGGCTTTGTCATTTTGTACAATGCGCACGTTTTTACACAAAAAATCGTAGTGTACGTGATCTTTGTCACATGTGCTGATCGACAGGTCGAGGGCGTTCAAGGCCTCTTGTCCATCCATCACAATGCGTTCGCCCTGGTAATATTTTCGCTCATGCTGAGCACGCCCTCCTTTTACACGACCCTGCTCAGTGTCTAAATTATAGATCATATAGGTGCCATACAGGTGTTCACTACCCCGCATAAAATTTGGTATTCCAACCGTTTCTGCTCCATTGGAATCGGGCAGGGCCTGCGCTTCTACCAAGCGCGTTTGCCGATCGTAGGCAATTTGCCCCGCGCTGAGGACCAGATTGCGATAGTGCAAAATGGCCTGCCCCGTGAGGATGACGCGTTTGGTTTGGATGTCGTATGCAATATGATCGGCCTGAAATGTGACCGAATCGGTAGGAGACGGCGTGGTATTCTGGGCCGATAATGGCAGTGCGACCAGCAAACAGAACAGCCCCATCCACGTGGCTTGTTTTTTGAGATGAATGTTCATACCTTAGGTTATTCAACTCGTTTTTTTATCAGGCATTTGCCTGGAGGGTTTTATGGTTGACACAGGGATTGCGATTGTTTTGTTGAGCGGTTTGTCTTCCGAAGAGATGGCGCTTTTTTTTGAGTTGGCCAGGCGGCGTACCTTTGTCAATCAGGACGTGATTATTAATGAAGGCGATGTCGGTGAAACGCTCTATATCATCGTTTCGGGTCAGGTGCAGATTGAAAAAACCACTCTGGATAAACAACAGGAAGTCATTACGTCTTTAACCAAAG
>CAXNEV010000125.1:0-8908 GCA_964200925.1 Candidatus Latescibacterota bacterium
TCTGTTGTGTGTACCGCGCTGGGGGGGTGACGATGGCCCCGATGATGCGGCAGAAAATCTGCTGAACTGGACTATGCTTCACGCGCTGGGGGGTGACGATTCGGTTCTGACACTTTTCAAACACGGTTGGGAAGGGCATTTGCGGCAATACACCGAAGCCAAAACCACGGTGGTGCCCATGGCGCGTGAGGGCATGTATTATAAAGAATTTACGGTGATGTTTGACTGGTTCCACAACGGGGAAGGGTTGTCGGCGTTTAATTTGCAGGGATTGTCGGACCCGGAAGATTGGGCCATGCAGGTTCGGGCGAGGCGTTATGCGGGTTTTTATATGAATGAAGATCCACAAGCGCCAAACTACGATCCTGAGCACAAAATTATTCGCAGTTGTTTTAATGGCAGCCGCGGCCCGCTTTTGCGCAAGGCCACGGGCCTGGACTGGGCGGGTGACCCAATTGAGATTGAAGGGCGTTTTCGGCTGGGTCATGGCGAGAAATCTTATGAAGAGATGGTCGAGCATTTTAAAGATTATACCGATGTGGTGGGCGACAACCCGATGAACCTGGCCGCAACAATTCTGGCCTTTAATGCCTATATGCTCAATCATGAAGAAAAGTATCGGGATTGGGCATTGGAGTATATTGATGCATGGTGTGAGCGCACCGAACAAAATGGGGGAATCATTCCCACAAATATCGGGCTGGATGGCACAATTGGCGGAGCCTGCGGAGGGCGCTGGTATGGCGGCATTTACGGGTGGGGGTTCACGGTAACGGTGCCACAAACCGGGGAACTGGCCCATCGCACCTATTCCCATGCACGAGCCATCAATGGTTTTGGCGTTGGCCTGCTGTTGACAGGCAATCCGTATTATGTGGATACCTGGCGTGGGGTGATTGATTTTATTAATCGCCATGCGCGTGAAATCGACGGAAAAGTCATGTATCCCAATGCCTATGGGGACTATTTTGGAACAGAAGACTGGTACGATTGGAAAGACAAGCCTTTTGATGCAGGGGCGCTTGAAGTGTGGTACTGGTCGATGAACCGCGATGATCTCAACCGCGTGGATAAAAATCCATGGGTACAATTTCTGGAAGGCAAAAATGCGGGGTATCCGACGGTTGCGCTGCAACGCGCTTTGGGGCAAGTGCGCACCGATATGGCCGATATGGCCGCCGACACCTGTGCGCCCGATACCCGCCTTTCAGACGATATGAACCATATCAACCCGGCCAAGACGGCAACACTCACACAGTTGATGCTGGGGGGCTTGCCAACAGGGCGAGTGGGTTCGCCGCTTTATTGCCATGTGCGTTATTTTGATCCGGCACGACAACGAGCAGGCATTCCAGAGGATGTTGCGGCACTCGTGGAAGTCATTTCTGATGATGGGGCAACGTTGACGCTTGTGAATGTGAATCCCATCGAAGCGCGAACCGTCATTGTTCAAGGCGGTGCTTATGCCGAGCATGAAATCAAAACAGTTTTGGTAAATGGCAAGGTGACAGAGGTTCATAACAGTGCTTTTTCAATTCGGCTTGCCCCAGGGTGTGGTGCGCAACTGGTGCTTTCTCTAAAACGCTTTGCCCATCGGCCAACATTGCGTTTTCCGTGGGCAAGGGCATGATAACAGATGCGGTCTAAAAAAAGGGGTTCGTGATGAAAAAGCTGGCATTGTTGGGTGGTGAACCTGTTCGGAAAGAACCACCGCCCGTGTGGCCGATTTTTGATGCGGCAGAAATTGAGGCTGCAACCCGTGTGGCAAAAAGCGGGAAGTGGCAATATGGGCTTGGCAAAGAAGGGGAGGAATTAGAGGCGCAATTTGCCGAGTGGGTTGGGGCTGCTTATGCCATTTCAACCATCAATGGCACCGAAACGATGACCCTGGCGTTGAAGGCGGCGGGCATTGGGCCGGGCGATGAAGTGATTATGCCCACCGACACATTTGTGGCATGCCCACTTTCGGTGTTGCTGGCGGGTGCAGTGCCGGTGCCGGTGGATATTGATCCAAATAATTTGTCCATTTGCCCCAAAACAACCGAGGCGGCCATTACGGAACAGACACGGGCTTTGATGCCAGTGCATCTGTATGGCATTTCGGCAGATATGGATGCCATGATGGCCATTGGCAAGGCCCACAATTTGATTGTGCTGGAAGATGTGGCACAGGCACAGGGATCGGAATGGCGCAAAAAAAAGGTGGGAACCGTTGGGCATTTTGGGTCATTCAGTTTTCAAACGAGCAAAACCATGGTGTCTGGCGATGGCGGAATGATTACCACAAATGACAAGGCCCTGGCCGATTTGTGCCGATCCTATCGGCAGTTTGGCATTCCACAGGCAAGGGCCGAGCATACATATACGGTTACGGGTGGCAATTATCGAATCAGTGAGTTTGTTGCGGCAATATTGAAGGTGCAGCTTGCGCGTGTGCATGAATTGATTGATCGGCGCACCGCAAATGCGGAATTTCTGAATCAGCGGCTTGGCGATGTGCCGGGGATACATCCGTTGATTTTGGATGAGCGGATCACGCGGTGTAGTTATTTGGGCTATAGCCTGCGGTATGAAGCCGATGAACTGGAAGGCGTGCATCGAGATACCTTTTTGAAAGCCCTGCAGGCCGAAGGGGTGCCGATGACTTCGGGCTATAAAACGCTGGTACACGAGATGCCTTTGTGCAATGGCGAGAACCTGAGGGCAGAGGATGTGAGGCGGTTTACGGGGCGAAATATTGCGGCGGCCAAAACGGGTTTGTTTCCAAATGCAGAACACGCCCGGTCTCACACCACGGTTCGCATGGTGCAAAACTGGCTTCTGGGCGATCGGGATGTGGTGGAAGATGTGGTTCGGGCCGTGTATAAGGTGGTGGAGCAGATCGGGGTTTTGAAAGGGGTCTGAGGCGAAGATCGAAACAGAGATTGTTTCACGAAGCAGATTCACAATAGGAGCAGAAATGGATGATTTCAAATTAATTACAGACAGAGTGGTTGCAGAACTGATGAAAACGGAAATCGATGATGATCGCGTCCGTAGCATCACCGGTAAAATGAATGAAGATGGCAGTTTCAAAGACATCAACTATGTGGATTTGAGCAGAACGGGGGGATTTCCGCAGCGGAGGCACACGTCTGATCTGGTTTACATGGCAACGGCCTATCAAAACAAATCATCGGCTTTTTACAAAAATCAGACGCTCAAAGACACAATTGTTCTGGGATACAAATACTGGGTTGACAACGATTTTTTTGGCGATAACTGGCACAACAATCAAATCTCAACACCTACCAGTCTGGTTGAGTTGATGTTGCTGATGGGTGGTGAATTGCCCGCGGATCTGGTTGAAAAAGGACAACCCATTATTGGCCGGGCGCACATGCATGCCTCGGGTGCCCGACCCAGTGGCGACCGAATTGTCATTGCGGGCATTCTGGCAAAAAATCTCCTGTTTAAAGAGGATCGGGCACAATTTGCCGAGATCATTAAGCTCATAGAAGGTGAAGTGAAATTCTCTACCGGCAGCCGGGGCATGCAACACGATTTCAGTTTTCATCACCGGATCGACCGGGTCAATAATACCACGTCTTACGGGTATGGCAAATATGCCAATGTGTTTGGAGAATGGTCGTTTTATGTGGCCAAAACAACATACGCGTTTTCGGTTGAAAAGATCAATCACCTGATTGACTATTTTCTCGACGGCATCTGCAAACAACAGGTTTATGCGATCTATACGGATGTGAGTGTTCAAAACAGAAGCATTACGCATAAGGCAAAATTTGAACCGCATGACACGGTTGAAATTGAACGGTTGATGCAAAGCACCGATTATCGCAAGGAGGAGTTGGAGGAGGTTGTCCGGTTGAGAAAGGGGGAAAACAAACCCACCCGGTCTTTTGCCAAGTTTTTCTGGCAAACGGAGCACTTTGTGTTTCAACGGCCCAATTTTTATACCACGGTGAGAATGTTTTCAACCCGAAACAGGAATATGGAAGAACCTTATAATGGCCCCGGAAAACCTACCCACCACCGGGCTGATGGCACCAATTATGTGATGCTTAATGGGGATGAATACCACAATATCTGGCCGGTTTACGACTGGCAGAAAATTTCAGGCACGACCATTGTGCAAAAGCCAGCCTTGTATCCGCCCGAAGAAATCCAGAAAGAGGGTTTGACGGATTTTGTGGGTGCGGTGACCGATGGGTTATTGGGAGCTGTGGCTTTTGATTTTAAAAGCCCGCATGATTTTGTTGCGGCCCAAAAAGCCTGGTTCTTTTTTGATAGTGAATTTGTTTGTCTGGGAACTGCCATCCGTTCCAACCGGAGATTGCCTGTAGCCACAACCGTGAACCAAGTTTTAATGCGCAGCGATGTCACGGTTTGTCAAAATGGCGATGTCATCAAGTTGCCAGAAGGCTCTCGTGAGTTGGAAGTTACATGGGTACATCAGGACAAAATGGGATACATTTTTCCAGATGCCGCAACGGTGAACCTGTCCAATCAAATCCAACAGGGCCGCTGGTCAGATATTACAGATGAAAAAAATATCTCAGATGAACTTGTGCATGAAAAGGTATTTCTGCTGTGGTTTAACCACGGGGAGCGGCCGGAACATGCGTCGTATCAATACATCGTTGTTCCAAACGTGACGGCAGATGATTTGAAGGACAATGCCAATCGCAACATCGACATTCTTGCCAATACACCCGACATCCAGGGTGTGAAGCATTTAAAACACGAGATATGCCAACTCGCCTTTTACAAAGCCGGGGAAATGGAAATCTCACAGGAAACAAAAATACGATTGGACAGTCAGGGCATGGTGATGGTTCACTTGAACGGAAATAAAATTGAAAAATTGACCATTTCCGATCCCTCAAGAAAGTTGAGCCGAATGACGCTGTCCGTTTCTGGCCGCTATCATTCTAAAGGCGATCACTTTTTCACAATCCCAAATGACCAACAGAACAACACGCTGGTGCTTGTTGATTTGCCCCAGGGCGTTTATGCCGGGAAGAGTGTGACGGTGGGGTTTCAGAAGATGCACGATGCTTCAACGAGTTGATTACCAGTTGGACGGGGATTGAGTCGGCGGCGGGAACTGTGCCGACTGAGCCTGCACAGGGCAGACTTTTTGAATAAGGCGTTATGCGGAAGATGCTTCAAATGCTATGTTCAGGGATTCTGTCTGGGAGAGAGAATAATTCAATTTTTCAAATTTTGCTGATTTTATGTATGTCTTTAACTTGAAATCAACTAATGTTCAGTTTCCATTTTATTGATCACCTCTCGACACAGTTCGGCTGAAATCCAGATATCGTCGTGGGAGATAATCGTTTTCATAAACGTATTGGCTTCAGCTATTGAGATCAGTTTTTCGCGGTAGGCAAGAACAAGTAGGCCCAATGTGCCCTTGACCGTCAATCCAAGCCTTTTGGCCTCTTCCCTTGCTTTTAGATCATCGAGTAGTACCAGACTATTTGATTCTTGTTTGCTGAGATAAATGGCTTCTTTCTCGCCTGCGTCCAGATCCAGTGACAGAATTTCAAAGGGCAAATCAACGGGGTTTACATTTGCTACAATAAGTTGCTTGCGATGGATGGCCTTCTCGGCCATCCTCGCATCAATATGGCCTTGTTTTCCACCTTCGATGACCACCTCGCGATGAACAGATGTGGGAATTGTTACTGGGCTGAATAATCGGAAAAGGATATCCAAAGCGCCAATTTTGCCAAGGGCCATCAACGGGCCGGAATTGCAAAAAACCTTCACGCCAATTCTTCCTGAACCTGGGTTTCATTCCAACGTGGTTGGATACCAACGGCCCGCGCCTGATGTACCATTTCCTGTTCTGTTAGGCCAGCAAGTTCTGCGGCCCGGCCAATGGATACCATGCCCCGTTGATATAGCGACAGAGCTTCTTGAATTTTGACCTGAGATAATCCCAGCAACAAAAGCTCTCCCAAACGGTCTTTGTATGCATCTAACTCTGCCATTTTGTGGTCGGGAATTTCAACGGTTGTTTTGGCCATTGATCAGCTCCTCTTTGATTCTGCCCAATCGGTTCTTCTTTAAATTTCATTATGTTAGATCAATATGGGGAAATTTCGTACCTTTAATTTGTTTCATAAAATCAGGGCCTCCTTTAAAATGCGCCGATTCAGCTTTCTTGCGGCTCTAAAAAGATAAACGCTTTACTGGTAGAAATCAATTGACAAGTGCGGGGGAAATACCTGTAGACCCCGTACAGAACAAACTCTTTGAGTGAGGTTCTTTTTGGGGAAATTATACAGAAGATGCTTCAAAAGCCACATTCAGGGATCCTGCCTGGGAAGCATTTAGAAATGACCAACTTTAAACAGGAGCATTCACATGTATCCAGATAAAGAAGCTGTTTTACTCAAGGCATTTTCTCCCGCCGAACCCATATTTACAGTGGATATCGATTACATCAAGCGGACGCGTTCGTTGGCAAAACAGAAAGATAACCCGTGTGGGCGGGCCCTTAAAGCCTTGCTTGTAGAAGCAGATGCCGCGTTGAAGCAGGAACCGCTGACGATTGTGCATAAACCGATTTTGCCGCTTAGCGGTGACAAACACGATTACATGAGTGTTGGCCCTTACTGGTGGCCAAATCCCAACAAGTCCGATGGGTTGCCTTATATTCGACGCGATGGCGAGCGCAATCCCGAGGTTGAGAAAACGGATCGCCCGTTGTTGGCCAAACTCATTTCAACGGTGAAAACGCTGGGGTTTGCGTATGGTTTTACCCGTCGGGAAGACTACGCCATTCATGCGGCCCTGTTGTTGCGCACATGGTTTTTTAATCCTGAAACGAAGATGAACCCAAACCTGTTATTTGGTCAGGCCATTCCAGGGATATGCGATGGGCGAGGCATTGGGCTTATTGAGACAACCGGGTTTGGGCGTGACCTGCTTCCTGCAGTGGGTTTTTTGCGCGATTCCAAGAACTGGTCAGATGAAGATATGCACACTTTGCAAGCCTGGTTTTATGCATTTTTCGAATGGATGTTGAAACATCCCTATGGGGTTGACGAAGCGCGTCATGGCAATAACCATTCGAGCGCTTATGACCTTCAGGTGGCGACGTATGCGTTTTTTGTGGGGCAACCCGATCTTGCGAAAACGATTTTAGCAGGTGTGGGTGAAAGGCGCATTGCGGCTCAAATTGAACCGGACGGTCAACAGCCGAAAGAGCTTGCACGCACAAAGGCATTGGGATATGCGAGTGGGAATCTGGCGCTTCTGTTGGAACTGGCTGAAATTGCCCGACAGTGGGGCATTGATCTGATCAATTTTGAATCTGCCGATGGGCGATCTTTGAAACGCGCCTTCGATTGGCTTCTTCCTTATTGGACAGGAGAGCAAAAGTGGACGCTGCCGCAGATTCAACCTTTTTCTTATGCAAGCGCATTTGGGTGTATGCGGCTTGCGGCTTACCACTATTTAAATATGGATTTTGAGCCTTTGAAAGCCAAATTGGCGGGCATGGATGAGGAGGAGAAGGCGCAACAATTCTATAACCTCTTTGTGCCGCCATTTGAAGGAAGCGGGTTGCATGCGCTGCCCATTGGTAAAGATGTTGTTCTCCTTGCCCCCCCAGTATTGGTCGATCCAGAATTTACAAACGGAGACCCAACACTCAGTGAAGCCGAAGTCGCATTTTTCAAAAAGCATGGGTATCTTGTGAAACGTGGGTTATTAAACGAGCAGGAGACATTTGAGCGGATTGTCGATTATGTGTGGGAACAGGTGCCGCGCGGACTTGTCAAACGCGACGATCCAAAAACGTGGATCGATGCGCCACAGGGGAAGTGGACAGAGGCAGATGCTGAAAATGCCGGCCCATTCAGGCGGGGGTCATGGAAGTTGCGTTCACGCACCTTTGGTACAGAGCCTTTATTTGTCGATAAAATCGCCAATCACCCGCGCATGCGGGAACTGGTTTCCCGATTTATCGGGGAGCCGGTTAAGCGTGCAAATCGGGTGCGCGGGGTTTATTGTATCTTTCCAAAGTCACCAGATAGAGATGCTCATTTGGATCCCCATGGTGACCATACCGGGGCGCAACTTTCAGCTATGGTTTTTGTGGATACGGTGCCCCCGCACTGCGGCGGCTTCACCATCTGGCCGGGTTCCCATTACATGAGCCACTTGTATCACAGTACCGTTTATGGTCCGCTTGATCCCGAACGTGCAGACGAATACATGAAGGCCCGTGACGAGGTGCTCAAGAAAACAACGCCCGTCCAGTTTCATGGCAGAGCCGGGGACGTGGTTTTCTGGCATCCTCGGCTTGTTCACGGCCCCGGTGTCAATTACTCTGCTGAACACGATCGGCCTGTTGTGCGTTATATCGTTCCATGTGAGTTTCAAAAAGATGGTTTGACGCCCTATTTTAACCTGTCGCACGGCCCCGCGCCAAACCGCCAGTGGTGGGTTGATACTCGAAACTTTCGAGAGGATGTGCCAGCGACTGCGGATAATATGTGGGATGGATGGGCGTTTGATGTTGGGAAATGAGGGTGTCAATAGAGCGATATGGGATTGCTGAATTGGAGAAAGACTTTGGCTCTCTCACCTTTGGAAATGCGCTGGCAAGCTATCGCATTGGGGAAGAAAAGAGCCAGAGGGAATTTGCTGCTTTTTTGAGCATTTCGCCTCAGAGTCTTTGTGATATTGAAATTGAAGAGCTTGGTTATGGTGGATATCAGCTTTATCCTCAATGGCGCACCAGGCACTGGTATCCACAAAAATGTGCTTCACGATGACGTCTTTCCGTAAAGATATTGATCATGGTCCGTTGAAACATTGGAGAGTTTTCCTGACGTTGCATTCTTCCCCATCTGCCGGAAGCGAGCCCAGGCTTCCTGTACATTTG